>NZ_CP034870.1:130697-186804 GCF_005081185.1 Buchnera aphidicola (Lipaphis pseudobrassicae) | reverse complement strand
AATAAATAATTATTTGATTTCTTGATAATATGTTCAATATCTAATAATCCATTATTGTTTGATATAAGAGCTTCAAAAGGTTCAAAAAAAATATCTTTTTTTAAATATCGGATTTCTTGTTTGCTGATGTAAGGCGGATTGCTTACAATGATATCAAACTTTTTATATATATGTGAAAACCAATCACTAAAAAAGAAAGAGACATTTTTTAAATTTAATTTGTATGCATTGATTCGAGCTATTTTTAAAGCTTTTCGTGATTTATCAATACCAATGATATTCCAATCATGACACATGCTTGCTAAAGCTAATGCAATAGCTCCAGAACCAGTTCCTAAATCAAGAATTGAAGTATATTTATCTTTTATTTTAGATATTACTTGTTCAACCAAAATTTCAGTATCAGGTCTTGGAATAAGAGTATCATATGAAACACGTAAAGACAAAGACCAAAATTCTTTTTCTTTCGTGATATATGCCATAGGTTCCCCTAAAGATCTACGAAAAACTAAATAATTTAAATATTTATATTGTTTTCGATTTAATTTTATTTTATCTGACGTTAAAATAAAACTACGGGTACATCCTGATACATAACTTAATAAAAGCTCAGATTCATACTTAGGATTATCAAGAAAAGATAATTTTTTAATAGATTTATTTAACCATTTTTTAATATTCATAATATAGATTTAGAAAAAGAAGAAAGTAAATCTGCTTGATATTCTCGCATTATTGGTTCTATGAGAAGCTGTAATTTTCCTTCTAATACTTCATTTAATTTATATATAGTAAAATTAATTCTATGATCTGTAATTCTATTTTGAGAAAAATTATATGTTCTATTTCGATCAGATCGTTCTCCACTACCCAACAAAATTCGTCTCATGGAGGCGCTTTCTGCATGTTCTTTTTCTGCTTTTTCTGCGTGCACACGAGCTGATAAAATAGATAATGCTTTTGCTTTATTTTTATGTTGTGACCGTTCATCTTGACATTCTACAACATGACCTGTAGGAATATGAGTAATACGAATAGCAGAATCAGTAGTATTAACATGTTGTCCTCCAGCTCCAGAAGAACGAAAAGTATCAATTTTTAAATCAGAAGGATTGATTTCTTCTACTTCACTTTTTGGTTTTATAGGCATTACAGCCACAGTGCAAGTAGAAGTATGAACTCTTCCTTGTGATTCTGTTTCTGGGACTCTTTGTACACGATGACCTCCAGATTCAAATTTTAATCGACCACAAGCGCCTTTCCCTGTAATCTTTAAAATTATTTCCTTGAATCCTCCTTTTTCGTTTTCACTAATACTCATTATTTCCACTTTCCATAAACAAGATTCGGCGTATTTAGTATACATTCTAAATAAATCACTAGCAAAAATTGAAGACTCATCACCACCTGTTGCAGCTCTTATTTCAATCAAACAACCGTGTTCGTCATTAGGATCTTTTGGAATCAATAGTTCATGAATTTTTTTTTCTAACTCTTTCTTTTTTTTATTAAATAAAAAAAGCTCTTCTTTTACCAAAGTTTGCATTTCTATATCATCAAATAAAGCAAAAAGATTTTTAGTATCAATTTCTAATTTTTCCCATTTTATAAAATATTTAATAATTTCAGAAAGTTTTAAATATTCTTTAGATAATGTTTTTAAATATTCTCGATTTGATATAATATTTTTTTGAGTAAGTAGGATTTCGATTTCTTGATAACGATTTCGTAAGGATTTTAATTTATTTAAAATAGAATTATTCATTGCTTTTCCGTTTATTAAAATATTTTTAAAAAAATTAATTAATATATATAATATGTAATCATTAATTAATTTTATATAAAAAAACAATTATATTTAAAAATTCATTAAAAATATAAAATTAAAATATTTTATATTATATCATTTTTAATGTTTTCATTATAATTTTAATAAAAATAAACTTAAACGTATTTAAAACAATATAGAAAAAAATAAATCAATGATTTATACATGGCCATCTCCTGCAAAAATCAATCTTTTTTTATATGTAAATGGTACACGTTTAGACGGATATCATTATATACAAACATTATTTCAATTTCTTGAGTACAATGATACATTAAAGATCATTCCTAATAAAACAGGTACAATCAAATTATTTACTAAAAAAAGATCTCTTATTAATATAAATAACACCATTTTTTGTGCTGCTAAACTACTAAAATACAAAGCTTTTCTACATAAAAATATTAGTTCTCATAATCTAGGTGCTAAAATATTTTTAAAAAAAAGAATACCAATTGGCAGTGGATTAGGTGGTGGTTCTTCCAATGCAGCAACTACTTTAATTGCGTTAAATAAGTTATGGAATATACGATTTACTTTGCCAGAATTAGCTAATTTTGGAT
Organism: Buchnera aphidicola (Lipaphis pseudobrassicae); assembly: GCF_005081185.1. Lineage (GTDB taxonomy): Bacteria > Pseudomonadota > Gammaproteobacteria > Enterobacterales > Enterobacteriaceae > Buchnera > Buchnera aphidicola_AD. The sequence goes on along the minus strand of NZ_CP034870.1, from coordinate 184,413 downwards.
TAGAAATAGGAGCTGATGTACCGTTTTTCGTCATGGGAAAAACATCTATAGGAGAAGGAATAGGAGAAATATTACATCCAATTAAGCAACGAGAAAAATGGTATTTGGTTGTATATCCAAATATACATATATTAACAAAAAAAATATTTTCAAGTCCTGAATTAACCCAAAAAAATAGAAAATCTATTAAAAAACTACTAACATCAGATTTTAGTAACGATTTTGAACCTATAGTAAAAAAACAATTTCTTAAAATAAAAAAAATAATTTCAATATTATCTATATATGCACCTTCAAGAATAACAGGTACTGGATCTTGTATTTTTTCTGAATTTAATAACAAAAAATCAGCTGAAAAAGTTTTTTCTTTTTTACCTAAAAATATATATGGATTTATAGCAAAAAGTGTAAATATTTCATCTTTACATAATATTCTTTACAAAAGAAAAAATATGTTTTATTAGATTATAAAGATATTTATATATAAACTTTATCAAGTTATTTTTTAAAATCTAATAAAAATATGATTAATCAAAAATATAACATAAAAAATAAGGTTTTTTATGCCAGATATGAAACTTTTTGCAGGAAATTCAATTCCAAAACTAGCAAAATTTATTGCTAATCGATTATATATTAATTTAGGAAACGCCTCTGTAGGCAGATTTAGCGATGGAGAAATTAGTGTTCAAATAAATGAAAATGTAAGAGGTGGAGATGTCTTTATTATTCAATCTACTTGTTCGCCTACTAATGATAATATAATGGAATTAGTTGTAATGGTAGATGCATTAAGAAGAGCTTCAGCTGGTAGAATTACTGCAGTAATACCATATTTCGGATATGCTCGTCAAGATCGTCGAGTAAGATCAGCACGCGTTCCTATAACTGCAAAAGTAGTGGCTGATTTTCTATCTAGTATTGGAGTCGATCGTGTATTAACAGTAGATCTACATGCAGAGCAAATACAAGGTTTTTTTGATGTACCTGTTGATAATGTTTTTGGAAGTTTAATTCTTTTAGAAGATATGCTACAGCGAGAGTTAAAAAACCCAATCGTAGTCTCACCTGATATTGGCGGAGTAGTCAGAGCTAGAGCAATTGCTAAATTGCTTTATGATACTGATATGGCAATCATAGACAAAAGAAGACCTCGTGCTAATGTTTCTCAAATCATGCATATTATTGGTGATGTAGCAAATCGTGATTGTATTTTGGTAGATGACATGATAGATACAGGAGGAACTCTTTGTAAAGCTGCAGAAGCACTCAAGGAACGAGGAGCAAAAAGAGTTTTCGCATATGCTACACATCCTATTTTTTCTGGAAACGCACCAGTAAATTTAAAAAATTCTGTTATTGATGAAGTTGTTGTATGTGATACAATACCTTTGTCAAAAAATATAGAATTGTTACCTAATGTACGAACCTTAACTTTATCAGGTATGTTGGCAGAAGCAATTAGAAGAATTAGTAATGAAGAATCTATTTCAGCCATGTTTGAACATTAAAAATTTTTATTATTTTAAAAATAAATGATTAGAAAATCTAAGCACATTATTATCTTTTTTATATAATTAGTAATGTGCTTAGTTTCAAGATAATCCAAAAAAATTAAAAAAATAATTAACAAATTGAAAAAAAATAGAAAAAAAAATAGAATTTTTTACATAATAATTATAATTATTCATGCTAATACATTTAAAAATAAATAGAAAAAAAAACACTAATATTAAACCACGAATAGTTCCAAAAAAACCACCTAAAATAATATCTAAATAAAGACAATTGAATTTTTTAATTGTATTCTTTAAAAAAGAATTTAATATTTTTTTGATAATAAAAAAAAAATTAATATTATAAAAATTAAAATATTTTTTTTAAAAAAAATATATTGTAAAGAATCGTCATAAAAAGAACTAAAATAATAATAACTATTAAAAAAATAAAAATTAAATAACCAAAAATAAGAAAAAATTAATTCTTTACAAAAACCACGTATTAACCCAATAAAACAAGAAGATAAAAGAATAAAAATAAAAATATAATCTAATATAAACATAAATTTTTTTAAACCTATGTTTTTTCCATGTCTTTTAATGAAATAAATTCTGAAACAGTCAGAAAAGAACCAAAAACTAAAATAATATCTTCTTTTTTTACTAATTTACACAGTTTTTTATAAGAATCATGAACATTATTGGAAAAAAATGTATTTTTTTTTGGAAAAGTATTTTTCAATTGATTTATATTAGCAGTTCTAGTGTTATCTATAGGTGACGCATACCAGTAATGCACTTTTTTTTGTAAAGGAAAAATTACTCCTGAAATATCTTTATCTTGAAATATTCCTACTATTGCATGTATTTGACCTTTTAAAGAAATTTCATCTAATTTTTTTGATAAGTATGAACTAGCATGTGGATTATGAGCAACATCAAGAATAATATCAGGTGAATGAGAGAATATTTGAAATCTACCTGGTACGGAAACAGTGGAAATCGATTTCCTTATATTTTTTTCGCTAATTTTAAATTTTGTATAGTATAATGCAGCTAATGCAATAGCAGTATTACAAATAGGTATTTGAGTTATAGGTAGATGATACAACTGAACATCTGTATGAATAAAATCCCAACTGTAAGTATTTTTTTTAAAAAACCAATCTATATTAATTTTTTTTAAAATTGTTTTTTTTTCTTCAGCTACTCGATACATAGATTCTGGAATATTTTTTTCTCCGATTACAGAAATTCTATTTTTTCTAAAAACACCTGATTTTTCATATGCAATACTTGAACGATCTTTTCCTAATATATTAGTATGATCTATTCCTATGTTGGTAATGATAGATAAATTAGAATCTATAATGTTAGTAGCATCTAATCTTCCCCCTACACCTACTTCTAATATTAGAATATCTAATGTATATCTCTTAAATAAAATCAATGCTGAAAGCGTAATAAATTCGAAGTACGTCAAACAAATTTTTTTTCTTTCAAATTCTACTTGTTCAAAGGAAGATACATGTTCTTCTGCAGTAAGAATATTTCCATTAATTCTAACTCTTTCTAAATAACTTATAAGATGAGGAGAGGTATATAATCCAACTTTATAACCTGTATTTAAAAGTAATCTTTCTAACATCGCGCAAGTAGTTCCTTTTCCATTAGTACCCGCTACAGTAAAAATAAAAGTTTTTAAATTCAATATATTTAATTTCTTTGCTATATATTTTAATTCAAAAAGATTAATTAATTTTTTATTTGATTGCTCTAAATACTGTAACCAAATAGATAAAGATTTTTTTTTATTAATCATATTATTTTTGTCATTAAGTTTACATGAATAAGGACTAACATTGTTATAAAAAATTATATTATATCGTAAAATATAAAATATTTTTTTAAACAATTAAACTTAAAAATATTCATTTAAATATAAAATTAAAAATTTTAAAAATTATTTTTTTACAATAAAAAATGATGTTAATTTTAAATATAAAAAAATAAAATCAATAATATAATGAAAATGTAATAAAATTCGAAATCATAAAAAATTTCTCAAAAAGTATTTTAAATCCTATAAATATTAAAATGATAGATAATGCATATTCAATTAGAACATTTTTTTTACAATAATAGAAAGAAAAAAAATACATTGATCTTAGTACCAAGATCGTAAAAACATTTGAAGTCAATATAATAAAAAAGTCATCAGTTATTGAGAAAATAGCAGGAATACTATCTATAGAAAATAAAATATCACTGAATTCTATAAAAATTAAAGCTAAAAAAAAGGGCTAAAAAAACAGTTTTTTATCTATTATACAAAAAAATTTTTTGTCATTAATATCTTGTGTAACTCTAAATCTATTAAAAATAGAAGGTATATCACGATTTTTGTTATTTAAAGTTCTTTTAAAGAAAAATGTTTTTAAAACAGTTAGAATAAAAAAAATACCAAATAAATATAAAAACCAATGATATTTATAAAAAAAATTTTTCAATAAAAAATTACAATAACACGTAATATAAAAGCGCTTCATATTCCATATAATAAAACTTTTTTTTGTAATAAAATTGGGATTTTTAAAGATTTAAAAATTAGAAACCATATAAAAACATTATCAATTGAAAGTAATATTTCTAGTAGATACCCAGTAAAAAATAATATAAGTTTAGAGTTAACTACATCAATATCTTCATTTTTATAGAATAAGAACTAAAATATTAAAATAAATAATAAAGATAAAAAACCAATAAAATTCATAAAAAACAATTTTTTAAAACATTTTTTCTTTTTTTTATAAATGTAATTATTTATAAGAAATATTGTTAATACTAAATATAAAAAGATAATCCATAATATTTATACAAAAGAAATATGAATCACTAAATATATCCTATTTATTAAAAAAATAAATTTTATATAAGTTAAAACTTTCTAAAAGTTATAAACATGAGATTAATGTAATAAAATTAATCAATGGATTTGGATATACACCAAAAATTAGAAGTATCATTCCTGCAAAAAAGATAACTAAACCTGTAGGAGTATACAACCAATTATTTTTTAATGTATTAAACTTTTTTAACGACGATGTACTTGATAGATCGCAATACAAATTGATAATAATTTTCAAGTAACAGAAAAAACCTAATATAGTGCTAATTAAAAAAGAAATACCTACTATCCATAAATGTTCTTTTAAAACAATTGATAATATATAAAATTTTCCAATAAACCCTACAGTCATCGGAAAACCAGATAAAGAAAGCAAAATAACAGTTAATATACTTGATAAAATTGGATCTGACCAAAAAAAACCTTTATATGAAGATATTGAATCAACATCCTTATCATGATGAACATTAGAAATCAAATTAATAATACCAAAATACGCTACATTACTAAATAAATAACTAAATAAATATATTGAACTAGCTTCTAAGGATAATGCATAATTATCTTTTGAAACTAACAATACTATAAAAAGATAAGCTAATTGAGAAATAGAAGAGTAACCAAAAAATCTTTTAAGATTATTTTGGAAGAGTGCCATCAAATTTCCTATTAACATAGAAAAAATAGTCATTAATGATAATAAAAAGTATAGTATATTATTAATATTAGAAACATGAGATAAAACATGTAATAAAATGACAAAAGTAGCAATTTTCCCAACAGTAGAAAAAAAAGATAATACTACTGATGGTGTTCCTTCATAAACATCAGGAGTCCATAAATGAAATGGAACGATAGATAACTTAAAAAATAAAGATATCAATATCATGATAATACCAAACAAAATAACTAATTTTTCATTGAAAGATATAATATTTAAAATATGGTTTATAGAAGTAAAATTAAGATCACCAGATATAGAATAAACCCATGCAATACCAAATAGTAAAAAACTAGATGCAACACTAGATAAAATGACATATTTAAAAGCTGCTTCTAAAGAGTATTTTTTATTATTAAAATAAGCAATTAAACCAAACATAGGTATTGAAGTAATTTCAATACTCATAAATAAAGAAGACATATTATTTGAAATAATTGATAATATAGAACCTAAATTAGCAATTAATATTAACAAATAGAATTCTTCTTTATTATATAGATATTGTTTTAAAGATGGATATGCAAAAATACATGTACAAATACTGGCAATTATAATCATACTTATATATAAAATAGAATAACCATCAACATAAAACAAATTAGCTACATTTAATGGAACCTTTGATGTTAAAAAAAATAATGAAAAAAGCATAGATGTAAGACTTGATACAACAAAAAGAGCAGTAAAAAAGTGATTTCTACTATAAGAAATAGACAATATAACTATTATTAAAGAAAACACCGAAATAAAAAAAGGGGAAAATACGATTAATTCTTGTAAATTTATCATCATTACTCATTATACCCTTATTTTTAAGATAGAATTATTGAATTTTTTTTGGATATTATGTATAGAATGATATGAGGTATTTATAATTTTTTGTGGATTTATACCTAAAAAAATTAGTGTAAAAATTAATAATATAATCGTTAATAATTCTCGTTTACTAATAAAAAACATAAGAAACTCTATTTTAGAAGGACCATAAAAAATTTTTTGAACAATATTCAAAGAATAAATAGAAGAAAAAACAATACCCATCGTTGCAAATATACATATAAATGGAAAATCTTCAAAAATTCCAGACAAAATTAAAAATTCACCAATAAAGTTACCAGTTCCTGGAATTCCTAAATTTGCTAAAGAAAAAAACAGAAAAAAACCAGGAATCCAATAAATATAAGACCATAACCCCCCCATTTTTTTAATATCTTGAGTTTTTAAACGTTTATAAAGTTGACCAGATAAAATACACAACGCTGCAGTAGATATACTATTTGATAGTATTTGAATAACTACTCCTTGAAGTGCTATTCCATTATTACTATAAATACCAATTAAAATTAATCCCATATGAGAAATTGAAGCATAAGCAATTAATTTTTTAATATTAGTTTGAGAAAAAGCAAGCCATGCTCCATAAAATATACTTATAACACCTAAAAACATTGCAAATAAAGTAAATTTTTGTGTTGCATTAGGAAAGAGTACTAAATTATACCTTAAAAGAGCATAAGGAGCAGTTTTTAATAATACACCTATAATCTCTACTGCTCCACAGTATGAAGATTTAGTATGAGTATCAAGCAACCATCCATGAAATGGAACAATTGGCATTTTTATAGCAAATGCTAAAAAAAAACCTAACATTACTAAATATTCTATATTCTCATTTATTGATTGAGTAAGTATTAAATTATAATTAAAAGTTAATATACTAGTATTTTTATAATAAGCAAAAACTAATAATAAAATAGAGGACAATAATATTAATCCAGAAATCTGTCCGTATATAAAAAATTTGTTGGCCGCAAGATATATTTTTTCTTTTTTAACTTCGTCACTCCATAAAGAGATTAAAAAATACATTGGAATTAAGATAATTTCCCAAAAAACAAAAAATAAAAAAAGGTCAATAGCAATAAAAATACCAATAATTGCAGTTAAAACCAACATCAAATTAAAGTAAAAGAAACCTTCATTTTTTTTAATTTCATTCCATGAAGATAAAACGGCTATTATTGATAAAAATATAGAAAACAATAACATTAAAATAGAAAAGCCATCAATTGCAATATGAAATGTAATACCAAATCTTGGTATCCAAGGTATAATTAATTGATGAGTCCAATTAGGGTAGTCTTCTGTTTGAACAAAATGACATTTGTTTTCAAAAAAAATTTGAATTATAATCAACAATGTAAATAGCATCCCTGCTAAAGCAATCCAACGAGGCATCTTTTTATTTAATTTATAAGAAAAAAAAGAAAAAAAACTACTAAAAAATGGAATGATAATTAATAAAGAAAGTAACATTACACGTATATTCCTATATATTCACTATAAGTTATTTAATGAATAAAATTAATTTTTATTTTTATAAAAAATACAAAACTTTTTTAAAATCAAGGTAATATAATAAAACTAGAAAAAAAATAAAATTAACACCTAATATCATTGATATCACATACGACCTGACATAACCACTACTAGTTTTTAATAAACAAAAATTCAAAAAATGTATTATTTTTATAAAAAAATTAGTAATTTTATTGAATACATCATAAGATAATATTTTGGATATATATAAATATGAGTTTACAAAAGAAAAGTTATAAAGAGAATTAAAAAAACATCCTTTTAAAAAAAAATAATGTATATTTTTTATATATTTTATTTCTAATAAATATTCAATAAAACGTGGATTTTGCACCCATAAATAATACGATAAATATATTCCAGAAACAGATAATATACTACATATCATTTCTAATATAAATTTATCATTTATTAATATATTAGATTCAGGAAATACATTAAGTAAGGAAGGAAAAATATATGTTCCAAAAAAAGTAGAAAAAAATAAAAGAATTAATAAAGGTATATTATGAGAAAAACTTTTATATGAAGTAATTACATAAATATTATTATCATAAAAACTATAACCGTGAAAAATAACAAATATCATTCTAAATGTATATAAAGCAGTTAAAAAAGAACAAAACAAAGTTATTAGAAACAAATTATGATAACCATTTTGTAAAACATTAAATAAAATATTTTCCTTACTATAAAATCCAGATGTAATTAAAGGAAAAGAAGATAAAGAGGCTCCACCTACTATAAACGTACAATATAATAGGGGTAGTTTGTTTCGTAAACCACCTAATTTAAAAATATTTTTTTCATTTTTACACGACCGAATCAATGAACCTGCAGATAAAAATAACAACGCTTTAAATACTGCATGAATAATTAAATGAGTAATTGCTTCATTCCATGCTTTTACACCTAATGCTAAAAACATATAACCTATTTGACTCATAGTAGAATAAGCTAAAATACATTTTATATCATACTGACATAAAGCAGATAAACTAGAAATTAATATTGTAAGTGTGCCAATTAAACTTATAAGATATAATATATCTGGAGTTAACAAAAATAAAAAATGTGTTCTTGCTATCAAATAAACACCAGCAGTAACCATAGTAGCAGCATGTATTAAAGCTGAAACAGGAGTAGGTCCAACCATGGCATCTGATAACCATGTTTGCAATGGAAGTTGTGCAGATTTTCCAATTACACCCGCTAATAAAAAAAATGTAATAAAGTTTAAATGATAAAAATTTTCTGTATTTAGAAAAGTAGATAAAAATTTAATTTCTTGAAAATTAAAAGTACCATATTCTTGATATATTAAGAATATTCCAATAATTAAAAAAACATCGGAAATTCTAGTTAAAATAAAAGCCTTCAAAGCACAATAATTATTTATATTTTTAGTGTAATAAAAACCAATCAATAAATAAGAACATACACTGACACCTTCCCAACCTAAATACATAAATAAAAAATTATCTGCTAATACTAGTATAGACATACTTGCTATAAATAGATTAGTATAAGCAAAAAAACGTGAATTACCTTCTTTTTTTTTCATATACCATGAAGAAAAAACATGTATTAAAACGCCAATTCCTGTAATCATTAATAGCATACTTATAGATAAATTATCTAAAAGTATACCAAAATCTATTTTAAATTCATTTATAGATATCCAATCCCATAATTTACAAGTAAATACTTGATCAGTATTATTAATGTAACTTCTTCCATAAAAAAAAGTAATAATAAAAGATATAAGTATTGAAAATATACCTATATAAGATGAAATATTTTTTTTAAAAATTAAACCTTGTGAACAAGATAGCAATAAAAATCCGATTAATGGAAAAAGCACTGTCAAAAAAATAATATTCATCCATGCATCTCACTTAAAATATCAACATTTAATGTTTTTTGACGTTTGTAAAATTGAAGTAACAATGCTAGTGCTATACTAGCTTCCGATGCAGCTAAAGTAATAACAAATATATACATTATTTGACCATCTACCTGTTTCCAATAACTACCAACCACTATTAATGCTAATCCAACAGCGTTCATCATTATTTCTAAACTAATTAATATAAATAATATATTACGTCGAACAATTAAAGATGTTAAACCTAGCATAAATAATATTAATGATAAAAATAATCCATGAAATAAAGAAATCATAAATTACCATCCTTTGGGAATATTAATTATAATTTTTTTTTATTCAAACATTTTTTTTCTGAACCAATATGAAAAACTACAACTAAAGCAGAAAGTAAAAGAATTGAAGATAATTCAACTAATAAAACATAAGGACCAAATAAATTAATACCTACCATTTTTGTATCAATTAACAAACCCTCTATTTTCTTTTCCTTTAAAAAAAATATCACATAAGTCATTAATGTAAACAATATTAATGATAAAATACTAGGTCCAATCCAAACATTATATGAAAAAAATTTTTCTTCTTTTATATCATTTTGGTTACTAAGATTAAGCATCATTATCACAAAAACAAACAGCACTATAATAGCTCCTGCATAAATAATTACCTCTAAAGCTCCAGCAAAAAAAGCACCAATTGAAAAAAAAACACCAGCTATTGATAATAGAGAAATTATTAAATATAAAAGCGAATATACAGCATTTCTTTGAATTATTACACAAAAAGTAGAAATTATTGCTATAAATGAACATATATAAAAAACATATTCCATAAAAACTTTTCCTTATGGCAACAAATTTTTCACGTTAATAGGATCAGATTCAGAATCTAATATACCTGTTTTTTTTCCCTTGACAGATACACCAGAAAAATTATAAAAATTATAATCTGGATATTTTCCTGGACCAGAAATTAATAAATCTTCTTTTTCATATATTAAATCTTGTCTTTTAAAGTCAGACAATTCAAAATCGGTAGTTAATTGAATAGCAGATGTAGGACACGCTTCTTCACATAAACCACAAAAAATACAACGAGAAAAATTAATTCTGAAAAATTCTGGGTACCAACGACCATCAACTTTTTCAGATTTTTGTAAAGAAATGCAATCTACAGGACAAACAGCGGCACATAAATTACATGCAACACAGCGTTCTGTTTTATCTGTATTACGAGTTAATATAATACGACCTCTGTATCGAGGAGCAAGATATACTTTTTCTTCAGGATATAATTTAGTTTCAGGTTTTGAAAAAATATTCAAACCAATCATAAAAATACTTCTTACTTGTGTAAAGAATCCAATAACGATATTTTTTAACATCATAAATAAAAAATCTCTTAAAAATTATAATAACTTAAAAAAAGCAGTTAATAATAAGTTAAGCAGTGTTAATGGTAAACAAAATTTCCATCCAAACGATAACATTTGATCATATCTTGGTCTTGGTAAAGAAGCTCTTATTAAAATAAAAATAAAAACAAAAAATATTGTTTTTAAAAATAACCATATAACACTAGGAATCCATGGACCAAACCAACCACCAAAAAAAATTGTCACTATGAGTAATGAAATTGTAATAATAGAAATATATTCTCCAATAAAAAATAAACCAAATTTCATTCCAGAATATTCAATGTGATAACCATCAGCTAACTCCTGTTCAGATTCTGGTTGATCAAAAGGATGTCTATGACAAACAGCTAACCCTGCTATAAAAAAAGTTAAAAAACCAAAAAACTGCGGAAAAAAATTCCAAATATCTTTTTGAGCATTTACAATATCTAAAATTTTAAATGAACCTGATTGAACTACAACTCCCATTAATGATAGACCTAAAAACACTTCATAACTTAAAGTTTGAACACAAGCACGCATTGCTCCCAATAATGAATATTTGTTATTGCTAGACCAACCTGCAAATAATATAGAATAAACAGATAAACTAGCCATCATTAAAAAAAATAAAATTCCTATATTTAAATTAATAATAACAAAACTAGAAGTAAATGGAATTATTGGAATAACACATAACAAAGAAATAAAAGCAATTATAGGAGACAAAATAAAAACAAATTTTTTACTAAATGGAGGTATCCAATCTTCTTTAAATAAAATTTTAATCATATCAGCACATAGTTGTAAACTTCCAAACCAACCTACTCTATTAGGTCCATGTCTATTTTGAAATAAACCTAATAATCTACGCTCAATAACACTCAACATGGCAGCAAAAAATATTATTAAAAATAAAATAAAAATAACTTTTGAAAAACAAAAAATTATTTTAAATATGTTTGTTTTTAACCAAATCATTTAATAAATTCCTGTAAAAATTTAATTTTTTTTCCAACAAGAGCAATAGGAAAACCTTTTCTACCTATAGGTAAACCTATTTGTTTCTGATGTAAATATTTGGATAATCGTATTATTAAACGATAATCTTGATTTAAACAATTAAATTCCACTATAGAATCTTTTTTAAGATCTAATTTTATAGCATCTACTAAGCTGATTAAAGCATACTCTAAAGGAGTATTATCTTTTATTGTAGATGAATATTGAGTTAGTTCTTCATTTCCAAAAATATGATAGTAAGGAATTATATACCAGTATTTTTCTTTAATAAAATTTTTTGAAACTAAATTAAAACAAAAATTTATTGTTTTTTTATTTTTTTTAAAAAGATATGTCCCTGAATCTCCAGATATTAAATTCTCACCTACTTTATTTTGAAATTTATTCCACGCTTGAGGTGAATTCCATCCAGGAAACCAAGCAAATGGAATATGAGATATAAATTTATTAGGTTGATTATATCCTTCCATAGAAAAAGAAAACATAGTATTTACATCTTGAGGTTGTGCAGGTTCATGAATATCGATATTTGCACGTAAAGCCGTTCTACCACTAGATCTAATAGGAGATCGAGCAATTTTTTGACCATGAATACGAAAATTGGCATCTGGTTCATTTTTTATGATCTCATTAAAAATTGGATATTTTTTAACACACGCCTGTATTACATCATCTAAATTAAACCAAGATACTTTTTTCTTATCAATCTTAGATTTAATATAATGCAACCATTTCCAACTCTCAAAAAGACAGTTTTTGTTATCATAAAACATAGGATCATAAACTTGAAAAAATCGCTGTGCTCTTCCTTCAAAGTTTACTATGGTACCAGAACTTTCTGCAAAATTTTTTGAAGGTAGTGTTAATCCAGATTGTCTATAAGTTTTTGTATACTGATGATCTAATGTAATTATGTTTTCCTTTTTTTCAAAAAAAGAATCACAGTCATGTTTAGATATGAAACGATATAAATCATATTCCATAAAAATTACAGCATCTGCTTGTTTTTCTTTGATGCTTTTTAATGCAGAATCTAAAGACATTCCACTGATTAATCCTAATCCTAAAGAATTAGATGAAGCTGTCAAAAAAGTAAGACCAACATGATGATTGATATCATTTTTTTTAATAGATTCAGCTATATTGATAGCAGATTTAATAATAGAACTATCAAAAGAATGTGATCCTGAAATAATTAATGATTTTTTTGATGAAAGTAATCGATTAGCAATTAATGAAGCTTTTTCTTTTAACATACAATCTAAATTCATCACTTCTGGTAAATTTTTGTCTAATTCATAAGCAATTGCACATGATAAGTTTACTTGTTTATAAATAGGTCCAAAATAACACCATTCAGCAATATCATCTAATTTACTTTCATGTGTATGCATAATATATAGAGAATTTTTACAATTTTCTGCGATTTGCGAAATAGAAGCACTATTCCATTTAGAAATTCCGTATAAATTCGCTATATCATATGCTTTGCTTTTAATTGCTTGACGTATCGCAAGTGCGACTCGAGGAGAAGTTTGCGTTAAATCTTCTCCTAATACTAAAATTACATCATAAGTTTCAATTTCTTTTAAACTAGGAGTATATATACTACTATTTTTTAGAACATCTAAAATTAATTTAATACAATCTTCTTCCTGTACAGACATACCATGAGAAAAATTTTCTTTTCCTACTAATTCTTGTAATGCAAAATTATTTTCTATACTTGATCTAGATGAACCAATTCCAATTATACGATTATATTTTTGAAAAAATAGAACAGCTAACTCTACTGCTTTTTTTGAATTTAAAATAGTAGTAGTATTATTATCAATATAAGCTGGTTGTTTTGGACGAATAGTTAAACTAGTATGAGAATAACCAAATCTACCAAGATCACAAATTAAATAATGATTTATTTTTTCATGATATCTATTTTCTATTCGACGAACTTCACCATAACGTTCTCCAATACTAATATTACAACCAACACTACAATTATGACATACACCTGGAGCATATTGCATGTCCCATTTACGATTATATTTTTTAGAATGAGTTTTATCAGTAAATACTCCAGTAGGACATAATTCTATTAAATTACCAGAATGTTCGTTTTCTAGACAACCATCTTCTGTACGTCCAAAATAAATATTATTATTAGAACCATAAACTCCAAAATCAGTTCCATCTGCATAATCATTATAGTATCTAACACAACGATAACAAGCAATGCATCTATTCATTTCATGTTTAATAAACGATCCTAAATATTGATTGCGATGAGTTCTTTTCTGAAAGTTAAATCTACGCATACTATGCTTTGTCATTACAGTCATATCTTGTAAATGACAATGACCACCTTCTTCGCATACTGGACAATCATGTGGATGATTTGTTAACAAAAGTTCTATTATTGCACTACGAAATGCTTCCGATTCAACATTATTAACAGAAATTATAATTCCATCTACTACTGGAGTCATACAAGACATAATTAGTCGACCCTGAGAATCTTCAAAATCATTATATTGTGTTACAGCACATTGACGACATGCTCCTAAACTTCCTAATAAGGGATGCCAACAAAAATAAGGTATATTAATTCCCACTGATAAACAAGCCTGAAGTAAGTTGTCTGATTCATTAACATTATATATTTTACTATCTACATAAATTTTAGCCATAAGAGAATAATTCCAAAACTTATACTTAAAAAGTGTTTTAAAAAAAAAATTACGATTATTTAAATAAATATTTATATAAATAATTTAACTAGAAAATAAAATATTGTTAGATTGAATTCCTGTAATTTTTTTATTCAAATGTAATTTTTTTACATTAATTCCTGCTTCAAATTCAGAACGAAAATACTTTATAGCACTTTGTAAGGGTTCTATAGCTCCCGGTGCGTGAGCACAAAAAGTTCTTCCTGGTCCAAGAGTTTTACATAATTGTTCTAAAATTTTTATATCGTTTTTTTCTCCTTGTTTTTTTTTCAAACTTTTCAATATTTTTACTATCCAAGGTAGTCCATCTCTACATGGTGTACATAAACCACATGATTCGCGAGCAAAAAATTTTTCTAAATTATATACTAATGAAACCATATTTATTTTATTGTCTACAGCTATACAAAGAGCAGTTCCTAAACGACTTCCAGCTTTGCTAATATTTTGAAAATCCATTGGTAAATCCAAGTGTGCTATGGTTAAAAAATCTGTACCAGCACCGCCAGGTTGCCAAGCTTTTAAAGAAAATCCACATTTCATACCACCAGCGTAATCTTCTAAAATCTCACGAGCAGTTGTGCCAAAAGGAAGTTCCCAAACACCAGGATTTTTCACTTTTCCTGAAAACCCCATCAATTTGGTTCCAGTATCAATACTATTGGATAAATTTTTATACCAATTGACACCATGCAATAAAATTGCAGGAATATTAGAAAGTGTTTCTACATTATTTACACAAGTAGGTTTTCCCCATAGTCCAAAAATAGCCGGAAAAGGTGGTTTAGATCTAGGATTAGCTCTACGACCTTCTAATGAATTAATTAAAGCAGTTTCTTCTCCACAAATATATCGACCAGCTCCAGTATGTATCACTAACTCTAAATTGAATCCACTTCCTAAAATATTCAAACCAATATAACCAGCATCCATTGCTTCTTGTATGGATTTTTTTAAAATATATTCAGCTTTTACATACTCTCCTCTCAAAAAAATATAAGCACGAGAAACATTTAATGCATATGATGATAATATTATTCCTTCAATTAGTTGATGGGGAATCTGTTCCATTAGCATTCTATCTTTATATGTACCTGGTTCCATTTCATCTGCATTACATATTAAGTAACGAGAATTTGAAAAGGATTTATTTTGAAACATTAAACTCCATTTTAAACCAGTCGGAAAACCAGCCCCTCCTCTTCCTTTCAAACCTGATTCTTTTATAACATTAATAACATCTTCTTGAGACATGTTGTTTAATACCTTTTTTAAAGGTAGATAACCATTTTTTTGATAATATTCTTTTATCCAAATAGTTTTATGATCGTTTCTTAATCTCCAAGTCAAAGGGTGTGTTTCAGCGGTACGCAAAATTTTATTCATTTATATAATTCCAATAAATGTGGTATAGAATCAGGAGTTAAACAAGAATGTGTATCTTCATTTATCATAAGAGTTGGAGCTTTATCACAATTTCCTAAACAACAAACTGGTAATAAAGTAAACCGATTATCTTGAGTCGTTTGTCCGATCGTTATTTTCAAATAATTTTCTAAAACTATTTTTATTTTCTTGTAACCTGTAATAAAACAAACAACGCTATCACAATAACGAATAATATTACGACCTACAGGCTGACGGAAAATTTGACTATAAAAAGTTGCAACCCCTTCAAGTTCGCTAGGGTTTATTTGAAGTACCTCAGAAATGGCATAAATTGCTTGATCAGAAACCCAACCTCTTTTTTTCTGAACAATTTTTAATGCTTCTATAGAAATAGCCTTACAATTTTCATAATATTTTTTTTGACTTTGTATTTCAATTATTTCTTCATTAGTCAAAACAAACGTTGTACTAATTTGACGAAATTTATTTTTTTTTTATACATAATTTTATCTATCCACGTCAGACATAACAAAATCTATACTACCTAAATATACAATTAAATCTGATATTAAACTTCCACGAATTACTGAAGGTATTTGTTGTAAATGTGGAAAGCTAGGAGTACGTATTCTTGTACGATAACTCATCGTACCACCATCACTAATTAAATAATAACTATTGATTCCTTTCGTTGCTTCAATCATTTGAAAACTTTCATTTGGTGGAATAACCGGGCCCCAAGATACTTGCAAAAAATGAGTAATCATACTATCTATATTTTGCAAAACAGATTCTTTATCAGGTGGTGTAGTCAAGGGATGATCAGATTTAAACGGTCCTTGTGGCATATTATTCAAACATTGTTTTAAAATTAAAAGACTTTGATAAATTTCTTCAACTTTAATCATAACTCTTGAATAACAATCGCTGATACCTTTTCCTATAGGTATATCAAAATCATAATTTTGATAACCGGAATATGGTCGCCATTTTCTGACATCAAAATCTAATCCTGTAGCACGCAATCCTGCTCCTGTAACACCCCATTTTAATGCTTCGTTTTTATTATATTTAGCAATTCCTTTAGAACGATTAATTAAAATGCTATTTTTTAAAGCTGTTGTTGTATAATATTTTAATCTTTTTGGCATCCAAATAAGAAAATCTTTCAATAAAATATTCCAACCATTTGGAAGATCATGAGCCACACCTCCAATTCGAAACCAAGCTGGATGCATACGAGCACCAGTAATTGCTTCAATTAAATCATATATTTTTTGACGATCAGTAAAAGCAAAAAAAACAGGAGTCATACAACCAACATCTTGAATAAAAGTAGAAATATATAATAAATGACTATTTATCCGAAATAATTCTGACATCATTACACGAATAACTTCTACTTTTTCTGGAACTGAAATATTAGCTAATTTTTCTACAGCTAAAACATAAGGCATTTCATTAACACAACCACCAAGATATTCAATACGATCAGTATAAGGGATATAACTATGCCATGATTGACGTTCTGCCATTTTTTCAGCTCCACGATGATGATACCCAATATCTGGAACACAATCCACTATATTTTCACCATCTAGTTGTAAAACAATTCTAAATGCTCCATGAGCAGAAGGATGATTAGGACCTAAATTCAAAAACATGAATTCTACATCTTCATGTTTTCTTTTCATACCCCATAACTCAGGTTGAAATCTCAAACCTTCCATTTGAAAGTCTTCTGTTTCTTCATCTAAAAAAAACGGTTCGTATTCAGTAGCTCTTGCAGAATAATTTTTTCTTAATGGATGTCCTATCCATGTACTAGGCATAATAATACGAGTTAAGTTAGGATGTTTATCAAAAACAATACCAAACATATCCCATATTTCACGCTCATACCAATTGGCATTTAAAAATATACTAGTTAACGTTGGAAGAACTAAATCATTTTCGAATAATGGTACTTTCAGCATAATATCAAGATTTCGTTCAATGGATATTAAGTGATAAAAAACAGAAAAATCTGCGGGAGGTAAGTGTTCTCGATTTAATCTAAAACGTTCATCAACGCCATGTAAATCATAAAGCATATTATAAGGCTGAGATAAATTATGTAAAAAATTAGTTACTTTAAGCAAAATTTCTTTATTTATCCAGACTATAGGAAAACCAGTAATTGTATTTTCTTGAAAAAAGCATTCTTGACCAAAAGTATCAAATAAATTTTTAATTGTTGAATCATTTGGTATTTCATTAGATGCTTTTTTGAATAAAACTTTATTTTCTTCTTGAGTTAAATTTATCATAAATTTCTCATTGTACTTATCTTAATAATACTCATTTCATTATCAAATATTTTCTTGAGTCGGAAGATTAACTATACTAATTCTTTTGCCTCTTTTTTTATTCTTTTCAGACATCATCTTTTTATTATATATTCCCTGTTCTCCAACAATCCATGATAATGGTCTTCTTTCCTCTTTAATTAATTTTTGTAATAACATCAATCCTTGTATATACGCCTCAGGACGAGGTGGACAACCAGGAATATAAATATCTACTGGTAAAAACTTATCCACTCCTTGAACAACGGAATAAATATCATACATACCTCCAGAATTAGCACATGCACCCATAGAAATAACCCACTTTGGTTCCAACATTTGATCATATAATCGTTGAATGACAGGAGCCATTTTAACAAATGGAGTACCAGCAATTATCATAACATCAGCTTGTCTTGGAGAAGCACGTAATACTTCTGAACCAAAACGAGCAACATCATGTATCGAAGTAAAAGCAGATACCATTTCTACATAACAACAAGATAATCCAAAATTATAAGGCCATAGAGAATTTTTTCGTCCCCAATTAACGATTTTATGTAAAAATTCACTAATTTTACCCATAAATATATTTTTTTTTACATAATCTTTTATAGGATCATTAACAGATTTAATAATTCTTTTTGGATATTTTTCATTATTTTTATAAGTTTCTGCTCTAGTTAAAGTGTAATTCATTTTATTTCTCGTTAATCAATCTAAAATATGAAAATTTATCTAAATATATTAATTTACCCAATTTAACGCTTTTACACGAATTAAATAAAATAATCCTAATATAATAGACATTATAAACATAGATGCTTCTAAAAATCCAATCCATCCACATTCAGAAACACTAGCAGACCATGCATATAAATATAAAGATTCAACATCAAAAATAACAAAAAACATAGCAATTAAATAAAATTTAGCAGAAAAATTAAGATGGGTATTTTTTACTGCAACAATACCTGATTCAAAAGGAGTATTTTTATATCTAGATTTAGATCTTCCTCCTAAAAACCAGCTTAATAAAAGCATAAAAATACAAAATCCTAAAGAAAATATTATAAAAATAAAAAAAGATAAGTATTCAGTTTTTGTTGCCATCATGTTAAGCATAAATAATCCTAAAAGATTTAAATATATTAAAAAAATAAATCATTTTTATGAACTAAAGTTATATTTTAATACTATATTATCTATATTATTAAAAATATTAAATTTAATAAATAAAATTTTAAAATAACTTGTATTTTTATTAAAACTTTATTTTTTTTTAACCTTAGACCTTGATGGCTGAAAAAGAGACCCCATTTAATAATCATTCAACTTTAAAGCTAAATATACAATGAAATATTATTGTAGAGTGAATTGAAAGCCAAAAAAATGGTTACATCAAGGTTGAAAACCCAATTTATCAAGATATTATAGGAGAACTTTCAATGGGTAAAATTATTGGTATTGACTTGGGAACAACCAACTCTTGTGTTGCCATTATGGATGGCAACAAACCGCGTGTTTTAGAAAATGCAGAAGGTGATCGTACGACTCCTTCAATTATAGCATATACCCAAGAAGGAGAAGTTTTAGTAGGACAACCTGCTAAGCGTCAAGCTATAACTAATCCAAAAAATACACTATTTGCAATAAAACGATTAATTGGTAGAAAATTTAAAGACGATGAAGTGCAACGTGATATAAAAATAATGCCTTATAGAATTATAAATTCTGATAATGGTGACGCATGGATTGATGTCAAAAAAGAAAAAATGGCACCTCCTCAAATTTCTGCAGAAGTGTTAAAAAAAATGAAAAAAACTGCAGAAGATTATTTAGGGGAAAAAATAAAAGAAGCTGTTATTACAGTTCCAGCTTATTTTAATGATGCTCAACGTCAAGCTACTAAAGACGCCGGTAGAATTGCAGGATTAGAAGTTAAAAGAATTATTAATGAACCTACAGCTGCTGCGCTAGCTTATGGTTTAGACAAAGGTCAAGGGAATAGGACAATAGCCGTTTATGATTTAGGTGGTGGAACTTTTGATATATCTATCATTGAAATAGATGATGTTGATAAAGAAAAAACATTTGAAGTACTTGCAACTAATGGAGATACACATCTCGGAGGAGAAGATTTTGATAGTAGATTAATTAACTATTTAGTAACAGAATTTAAAAAAGAGCAAGGAATCGATTTAAGAAAAGATCCTTTAGCTATGCAACGTTTGAAAGAATCCGCAGAAAAAGCAAAAATAGAGCTATCATCTGCACAACAAACAGATGTAAATCTTCCTTATATTACAGCAGATTCAAATGGTCCTAAGCATTTAAATATTAAAGTTACTAGATCAAAATTAGAATCCTTAGTAGAAGATTTAGTTATACGTTCTATTGATCCGGTAAAAGTTGCACTGAAAGATGCGGGATTATCAGTATCAGATATTCACGATGTTATATTAGTAGGTGGTCAAACAAGAATGCCTATGGTTCAGGAAAAAGTTGCAGAATTTTTCGGAAAAGAACCTAGAAAAGATGTGAATCCAGATGAAGCCGTAGCAGTAGGTGCCGCAGTACAAGGAGGTGTTCTTTCTGGTGATGTAAAAGATGTTTTATTACTTGATGTCACTCCCTTATCGCTAGGAATTGAAACTATGGGTGGAATAATGACTCCGCTTATAAATAAAAACACCACAATTCCTACAAAACATAGTCAAGTTTTTTCAACTGCAGAAGATAATCAATCAGCAGTAACTATACATATTTTACAAGGTGAACGTAAAAAATCATCAGACAATAAATCTTTAGGACAATTTAACTTAGATGGAATTGAACCAGCACCTAGAGGAACAGCTCAAATTGAAGTAACATTTGACATTGATTCTGATGGAATATTGCACGTATCAGCAAAAGATAAAAAAACAGGAAAAGAACAAAAAATTACTATTAAAGCATCTTCTGGACTGAAAGAAGAAGAAATAAAAAAAATGATAGATGATGCAGAAGCTAATTCTGAAGCTGATCAAAAATTTGAAGAATTAGTTCAAATAAGAAACCAAGGTGATCAATTAATTCATAGCACAAAAAAACAATTAGATGCAAATAAAAATAGTATTGAAGAAAAAGATAAACAAGAAGTTGAATTAGCTTTAGAAAAATTAGAAAAAGCATTAAAAGGAGAAAATAAATCTGAGATTGAAGAAAATATACAAATGCTTTTAAAAATATCATCGAAGCTAACAGAAATTAATCAAAAAACATCAGAAAAAAATGAAGATAGTAAAAATAGTTCATCTAATAAGAAAGATGATAATGTAGTAGATGCCGAATTTGAAGAAATTAAAGATCCTAAAAAGTAAAAAACTGGAAAAAAATTATAAAGGACTTTAAACTAACACGGGCGTAGAAACTCATCTACGCCCGTGCATTATTTTAAAATCAGGAAGAGTAAGTAAGAATGGCAAAAAAAGATTACTATCAAGTTTTAGGGATTTCAAAATCCGCTGAAGAACGCGAAATTAAAAAAGCATATAAAAAACTAGCAATGAGATATCATCCTGATCGTAACCAAGGAGATAAAAGTGCTGAAAATAAATTTAAAGAAATTAAAGAAGCTTATGAAGTATTAATTAATGAAGAAAAACGGAATGCATACGATCAATATGGACATGCAGCTTTTGATAATAGCCATTCTGGAAATAGTACATATAGTACATTCACTAGTACTACAGATTTTGGAGACATATTTGGCGACGTTTTCGGAGACATATTTGGAGGAAGTAGGAGTCAAAGAGCTAAGAAAGGTTCTGATTTGTGCTATAATATGGAAATTTTATTAGAAGAAGCTGTAAAAGGAACGAAAAAAGAAATACGCATTCCTACTTTACAAAAGTGTAAAACGTGTTATGGAAGTGGTGCTAAAATTGGCACAAAATCCAGATCATGCCCTACATGCAATGGAAAAGGTCAAATACATATGAGAAAGGGATTTTTCACTGTGCAACAATCATGTAATACGTGCTATGGAAAAGGAACAGTAATAAAGGATCCATGTCATTCATGTCATGGACAAGGAAGGGTTGAAACATATAAAACATTATTAATAAAAATTCCACCTGGAATTGATACTAATGATAGAATTCGATTAAATAATGAAGGAGAAGCCGGAATTAATGGTGCACAATCAGGTGATCTATATGTTCAAATTACAGTTAAAAAGCATCCTATTTTTGAACGAGAAGAAAACAATTTATACTGTGAAGTTCCTATAAATTTTACTATGGCTGCTTTAGGAGGAGAAATAGAAGTACCTACTTTAGACGGAAGAGTTAAGTTAAAAATACCATCTGAAACACAATCCGGAAAATTGTTTCGTATAAAAGGAAGAGGCGTAAAATCTGTACAAAATAGAAATCAAGGTGATTTATTATGTCGTGTTGTTGTGGAAACACCAGTTAATCTAAATGAAAAACAAAAAAGTCTTTTATTTGAATTAGGAGATACTTTTAACGGTTTTCGAGGTGAAAAAAACAGTCCACGTTCAAAAAGATTTTTTGATGGAGTAAAAAGATTTTTTGATGATTTAACAAAATAACATTTTTGTACAAAAGTTTTGCTTCTTAAAAGTATTGCTTCTTAACAAAGAATTAGAGGCAATACTTATTTAGAATATTTAACTCATATGCATTTTAGAAATTTGCAATGATAAATTAGATTTGTAACGTGCTGCTTTATTTTTATGAATCAAACCTTTATTCACATGAGAATCAATAATAGGTTGCATATTTTTATATGCCTCTTCTGCCATTTCTTTTGTTCCAGAAGCAATAGCTATTCGTACTCTTTTTATAAAAGTTCGAATCATCGAACGTCTGCTAGCATTTTTTTTCCGACGTCTTTCAGATGTTATAGCATCTTTTTTAGCAGCTTTAATATTAGCCAATTTTCACCTCTAAAATTTAAAAAAATAAACATTTGTTTGAAAATTTAATATATAAGAATATACTAAGAATATTTATATAAGAATTAAACTATTTATATAAAAATTAAACTAAAAAGAGATATTTTCTAAAAAATAATAAATCTCTCAAAAAAATGACTTTTAGAAATTAATATCACTCTATTTAAATAGGTTAATCCAAAAATGCAAATTATAAGGGGTATAAATAATCTTAAAGCAATTCATTCTAAATCAGTTGTTACAATTGGAAACTTTGATGGAATACATTTAGGACATAAAAAATTATTCTTTTATACACGTATGATAGGAAAAAAGTATAATATAACAACTGTAATAATTTTATTTGAACCTCAACCATTAGAATTTTTTAAAAAAAAAAGTGCTCCAATTAGAATTACAACTTTTCGTGAAAAAATAAAAAATATTATTTTTTACAATATTGATAAAGTGTTATGTATTAGATTTAACAAAACTTTTCAATCTTTATGTCCAAAAGAGTTTATCACAAAGATATTAATAAATAAACTAAACATAAAATTTTTAATAATAGGAGATGATTTCAAGTTTGGATGTCAAAGAAATGGAGATATTAATCTTCTAAAAAAATTAGGAGATCAATACTCATTTCATGTTGTAAAAGTCAAATCTTTATATAAAAATAATATAAAAATTAGTAGTACCAAAATTAGAGAAGCATTATTAAACAATGATATTAAACTAGCTTCTCAATTTCTAGGTCGTCAATTTAGCGTTCATGGAAGAGTAGTACATGGAAATTCAATAGGGAAAAAGATAGGTTATCCTACAGCAAATATAATTTTAAATAAAAAATTTTTATTAAGCAATGGTGTGTATGCAGTAAAAGTTAATTGTTTTTCAAATAAAAAATTTCTAGGAATATGCAATATTGGGATAAAACCAAGTTTTTTCAATATAGAAAAAAAAAGAATTCTTGAAGTTTATTTATTTGATACAAAAATAGACTTATATGGAAAATATATAGAAGTTATTTTATTTAAAAAAATACGCGATGAACTATATTTTTCTTCAATAGAAAAACTTCAAAATCAAATCTTTAATGATATTAAAAAAGTTAAAACATATTTTAATACTTTTCATAATTTAGAATAAAAAAAAAGAAAATATAATGAATGATTACAAAAAAACACTCAACTTACCTAAAACGCAATTTTCTATGAAAGGTAATCTTGCTAAAAAAGAACCTGAAATTTTAAAAAAATGGCATGAA
Source organism: Buchnera aphidicola (Lipaphis pseudobrassicae) (assembly GCF_005081185.1). GTDB lineage: Bacteria > Pseudomonadota > Gammaproteobacteria > Enterobacterales > Enterobacteriaceae > Buchnera > Buchnera aphidicola_AD. Next base: position 159,936 of record NZ_CP034870.1, on the reverse strand, counting down.
CATAATCTATATAAACTAATTAGGAAAAAAAAAGAAAATAAAAAAATATTTTTTCTACATGATGGGCCTCCATATGCTAACGGAAATATTCACATTGGACATGCTGTTAATAAAATATTAAAAGATATAATTATTAAGTTCAAAAATATATCAGGATTTGATGCACCTTATATTCCATCTTGGGATTGTCATGGACTACCTATTGAACAAAAAGTAGAAGAAATAATTTCTAATAGTGAAAAAACATCTACTTTAAAATTTCAAGAACAATGTAGAAAGTATGCTGAAATGCAAGTTAAAAAACAAAAAAAAGATTTTCTTAGATTAGGAATAATAGGTGATTGGAACAATTCTTATCTAACAATGGATTCTAAAAACGAAGCTAACACAATTAGAACATTATCTAAAATTATTAAAAAAAAATACTTATATAAAGATTTTAAACCTATATATTGGTGTCTTAAATGTTCTTCATCTTTATCTGAAGCGGAAGTTGAATATTCAAAAAAAATATCAGATTCAATAATAGTTACATTTAAAAGTCAAAATACATCTATCTTAGAAAAACTATTTAATTTTAAAAATGTAAATAAAAAAGAAATATATCTTCCTATTTGGACAACAACACCATGGACTCTACCATCTAGTAGAGCTATTACGATACATCCAGATTTTCAATATTCTTTAGTAGAAACTAAGCAATATAATTTAATTCTTGCAAAAGAATTAGTTAGTCACGTACTAAATAAGTTACAAATAAAAAAATGGATAATAATAAATTCTATAAAGGGAAAAAATTTAGAATACACAATATTTTTACATCCATTTCTTCAAAATACTTATTTACCTGTTATTTTAGGTAAACACGTAACACTTGAATCAGGAACAGGATCTGTTCACACTGCACCTGATCATGGAATAGACGATTATAATATTAGTCAAAAATATAACATTAAAACAAGTAACTTAGTAGATCATAATGGAAATTATATTTCTAATATACATCCTAAATTAGATGGTATGAATATTTTTCAAGCTAATTCAATTATTATAAAAATATTAATTGAAAAAAATTGTTTATTACATAATGAATATTTAACGCATAATTATCCACATTGCTGGAGACATAAAAGTCCAATCATCTATAGAGCAACTCCTCAATGGTTTATAAAAATAGATTATAAAGCACTCCGTTCTACATCTTTAGAAGAGATCAAAAAAGTACTCTGGATACCAGAATGGGGAGAATCAAGAATAAGCGAAATGATCAAAAAAAGACCCGATTGGTGTATTTCAAGACAAAGAAAATGGGGAGTACCCATGTCGATCTTTATAAATAAAAAAACAGGAGAAATACATCCAAAAACAAACTTAATAATGGAAAAAATAGCAAAAATAGTAGAAATAGAAGGAATAAAAACATGGTGGGAAATAGATTTAAAAAAAATATTAAAAGAAGAATATCAGCTATACGATAAACTTTTAGATGTATTAGACGTATGGTTTGAATCAGGAAATACACATATTTCAATCAATTATAAAAATAAAAAATATAAAAAAAATACTGCTGATATGTACTTAGAAGGATCAGATCAACATAGAGGTTGGTTTATGTCTTCACTTATAATATCAATTATAATCAATAAGAAAGCGCCATATTCTGAAGTTCTTACACATGGATTTGTAGTAGATGGAAAAGGACAAAAAATGTCTAAATCTATAGGTAATACTATTAGTCCAAATAATATAATAAATAAATTAGGAGCAGATATTTTAAGATTATGGGTAGCATCTTCTAATTATTCACATGATATTTCAATTTCTGATGAAATATTAAAAAATACATCAGATATATATCGTAGAATTAGAAATACTGCACGTTTTATATTAGCTAATATTAATGATTTTGATGCGAAAAAAGATATAATATCTAAGAATAATATGATTCATTTAGATAAATGGGCTATAAGTCATACAAAAACAGTTCAAGAAGAAATTATTGCATTATATAAACAATATAACTTTCATGGAGTAGTACAGCGAATCATGTATTTTTGTTCGATGGAAATGGGATCCTTTTATCTCGATATTATTAAAGATAGACAATACACTTTAAAAGCAGATAGTAGAGAGAGACGTAGTTGTCAAACAACTATGTATTATATAATTCAATCTCTTGTACGATGGATAGCACCAATACTCTCTTTTACTGCAGATGAAATATGGAATTATTTACCACAAAATAATTCTCAATATGTATTTACAGAAGAATGGTTCGATAAATTATTTCATTTAGATAATAATGATATATTTGACTGTAAATTTTGGAATGAAATAATTAAAATTAAAAATGAGATAAATAAATTTTTAGAAGAACTGATAAAAAGTAAAGTAATTAATAATTCTCTCGAAGCTTCTATAACATTATATCTTTTACCTGAATTAGTAAATAAATTAAAAATTTTAAGTAAAGAATTAAAATTTATATTTCTAACATCTGAAGTAAAAATCAAGAATTATAAAACAGCACCTATGAATACAAAAAAAAGTAAAAATATAGCTTATTTTAAAATTTTTTTAAAAAAATTTGAAGGTAAAAAATGTCTACGTTGTTGGCATTATTTTAATAATGATAAAATTTGTATTAATAATGATATTTGTAATCGTTGTATTTTAAATACAACAGGAGACGGTGAAATACGTATCTTCGCATAATGAAAACTCAATATTTAAAAAGAATAAAAAAATGGATTTACACAATTATAATAATATCGATTGTTATAATAGATATATTCAGTAAAAATTGGATAGCAAATCATATAAAAATTGATGAAACAAAAAAAATTTTTTCGATTTTAAATTTGACTCACATTCATAATTATGGTGCAGCATTTAGTTTTTTATCTAATCAAGAGGGATGGCAAAGATGGTTTTTATCAACTGTTAGTATTTGTACTATATTAGTCATGACAAGTATTATTATAAAATCAAAAAAAATAAAAAAAGATAAAATTATAGCTTATTCCTTAATTATTTCTGGAGCTATAGGAAACTTGATCGATAGAGTTTTATATGGTTTTGTAATTGATTTTATTGATATGCATATTAATGACTGGCATTTTGCTACATTTAATATTGCAGATTGTAGTATTTTCCTCGGAATTTTGATTTTAACTCGTATCAATTATTGATTTTAAAAATTAAATTTTTAAAAATTAAAACATTTTTTGTTCAATACTTAATTGAAATACTATACAAAATTTATATTTTCAAGAGATATATAAAGTGAATATTATATTAGCTAATCCTAGAGGATTTTGTGCTGGTGTTAAAAGGGCTATTTCAATAGTTGAAAATGCATTAAAAATATATAAAAAAACAATTTACGTAAAACATGAATTAGTACATAATCAATATGTAATCAATGAACTACGTAAAAAGGGAGTGATTTTTGTTGAGAAAATATCGCAAATTCCAGATAATTCAGTAGTTGTATTTTCAGCTCATGGAGTATCAAAAAAAATTGTAAAAAAAGCAATAAAAAAAAAATTAATTATTCTAAATGCCACTTGTCCTTTGGTAACAAAAGTACATAAAGAAGTTTCAGCGTGTAGTAAAAAAGGAATAGAAACAATTCTTATTGGTCATAAAGGACATCCTGAAGTAGAAGGAACAATAGGACAATATGAAAATAAAAATGGAAAAATATACCTTGTTGAATCAATATCAGATGTAGATAATTTAACAGTTAAAAATACTGAAAAACTAAATTTCGTCACTCAAACAACCTTATCAATCTCACAAACAAAAAATATTATTTCTTCTTTGAAAAAAAAATTTCCAAAAATTACTGGTCCATTCAAAGAAGATATATGCTATGCAACAACTAACCGTCAAAAAGCAGTTCACTATTTATCTAAAATAAGTGATATAATATTTGTTATAGGATCTAATAATTCTTCTAATTCTAATCGTCTAACAGAATTAGGAAAAGAATTAGGTGTATTTACAATACTCATTAATTCTTTTCGTGATATTAAGAAAATATGGCTAAAAAATGTTAATTGCATTGGTATTACAGCAGGTGCCTCAGCACCAGAAATATTAGTAAAAGAAGTAGTGGAATATTTAAAAAATATAGGTGCTAATAAATATATCGAAATGATAAAAGTTAAAGAAAAAAAATTTTTCAGAATTCCTAAAAAATTACTGATAATCAAAAAAGATTAAATTTATTAAGGATTAAAATATGAATCAAAAAACTCGTATTGCAATTAGTGGTCCTATAGGTCGTATGGGTCAAAAACTTGTTCAAGAAATACAAAAAAATAAATATACATCTTTAACAGTAGCATTATTAAAAAAAAAGCATGCACTTGTTAATAAAGATATTGGAGAAATAATAGGGATAGGAAAAATAGGTGTTCTTACAACTGATGAACTAAACATAAAAAAACATGATTTTGACATTTTAATCGACTTTACAACAACAAATAGTACACTAGAACATTTAGAATATTGCAATAAATTTAAAAAAAATATGGTAATTGGAACAACTGGATTTTCGAAAAAAGAATTTGAAATTATAAAACAATATTCTAACAATATCGCTATGGTCGTATCATCAAATTTTAGCATAGGAATTAATTTAATGTTTGAATTAATTAAAAAAACTACTAAAATTATAGGAAAAAATTCTGATATTAACATTATTGAATATCATCATAGAAATAAAATAGATGCTCCTTCAGGTACAGCTCTATCACTCGGCAAAATAATATCTAAAGTGATGAAATGGGATTTAAATCAAAATTCTATATATTATACAAAAGGTATAACAGGAATAAGAGAAAAAAACAAGATTGGATTTTCTATTATACGATCAGGAAATATTGTCGGTAAACATACAGTAATGTTTTCTATTGAAGGTGAAGAAATCGAAATCACTCATACTGCTTCTAATAGAGCATCTTTCGCAAAAGGTGCTATACAATCAGCATTATGGATTCATAAAAAACAAAAAGGTTTATTTAATATGATGGACGTACTGTCATTTTAGCAAAAAAATATATTTTATTGTTGATTAAATATTGAATAATTATAATCTTTTTAAACTTAATAAATGTTTTTTATGTCATAATAGACAAAAATACTAATTTTAGTTAATATAAAATATAAGCATTAATAATATTAATAATTGTTTTCTTAATGGAGGATGTTTTGAACCAATTAGCAGTTCTGGTTTTAGAAGATGGAACTAAATTTCACGGACAATCTATTGGAGCTAATGGAATAACTGTAGGTGAAGTTGTTTTTAACACTTCAATAACTGGTTATCAAGAAATAATTACCGATCCTTCTTACTCTCATCAAATTATAACACTAACACATCCTCATATTGGAAATGTTGGAACAAATTCTAATGATGAAGAATCAAATCAAATTTATGCAAAAGGACTAATCATACGTGATTTGTCTCCAATTGCAAGTAATTATAGAAACAAAAAAGACTTTTCTTCTTATTTAAAAGAAAACAAGATTGTTGCAATATCTGATATTGATACAAGAAAATTAACTCGTATTTTACGAAAAAACGGATCTCAAAATGGATGTATTATAGAAGATAAAAAAGAAAATTATTCTATAGCGCAACATAAAGCTAAACAATTTTTAAGTTTGCAAGGTTTAGATTTAGCTAAAAAAGTTTCTACTAATTTTATTTACAATTGGAATGAAGGTAGTTTTATTTTTAATAAAGAAATATTTACTTCTATTAAACAAGAAAAAGCTCTATTTCATGTAGTTGTATATGATTTTGGAGTTAAAAAAAACATATTACGTATGCTGGTAGATAGAGGATGCTATTTAACTATAGTTCCTGCAACTACTGATGCAAAAACTGTCTTAAATTTGTCTCCGGATGGTATTTTTTTATCAAATGGACCAGGTGATCCACAACCATGTGTTTATGCTATTAATGCAATTCAAAATTTTTTAAAATTTAACATTCCAATTTTTGGAATATGTTTAGGACATCAACTACTTGCATTAGCTAGTGGTGCAAAAATTAAAAAAATGAAATTTGGACATCATGGAGGGAATCATCCAGTAAAGGAAATAAAAACTAACCGTGTTATTATAACATCTCAAAATCATAGTTTTACTGTAGACATCAAAAATATACCAAATAATATAGAAATCACACATACTTCTCTTTTTGATGGCACGTTACAAGGCCTGGCTTTAACTAATAAACCCGCTTTTAGTTTTCAAGGACACCCAGAGGCTAGTCCTGGACCACATGATGCTTCTTATTTATTTGATAATTTTATTCAATTAATTACTTCTCAAAAAAACTAACATTCAGTAATCAATTAGGGAAAAAATATGCCTAAATCTACTGACATAAAATCAATTTTAATTCTTGGTGCAGGTCCTATAGTAATCGGTCAAGCATGTGAATTTGACTATTCTGGTGCACAAGCATGTAAAGCATTACAAGAAGAAGGATACAGAATAATACTTGTTAATTCTAATCCAGCTACTATTATGACAGATCCATGCATGGCTGATGCGACATATATTGAACCAATTTATTGGAAAATCGTAGAAAAAATAATTAAAAAAGAAAAACCAGATGCATTACTTCCAACTATGGGAGGACAAACAGCTCTTAATTGCGCTTTAAAATTAGATCAAAAAGGAATTTTAAATAAATTTAAAGTAAAAATTATAGGTGCTACAGTTGATGCAATTAAAAAAGCAGAAAATAGAAAATTATTTGAAAAATCAATGAAAAAATTAAAATTAGAAACTGCAAAGTGCGGAATTGCACATAATATGAAAACAGCATTTTCAGTTTTAAATAACGTTGGTTTTCCATGTATAATTCGTCCTTCTTTTACTATGGGTGGAAGTGGAGGAGGAATTGCATATAATCATGAAGAGTTTAAAGAAATTTGTGAGAGAGGATTTAAATTATCACCAAATACAGAACTTTTAATTGATGAGTCCTTGATAGGTTGGAAAGAATACGAAATGGAAGTAGTACGAGATAAAAACGATAATTGTATTATTGTTTGTTCTATTGAAAATTTAGATCCTATGGGCATTCATACGGGAGATTCAATCACAGTAGCACCTGCACAGACTTTAACTGATAAAGAATATCAAATAATGAGAAACGCTTCTATGTCAATTTTAAGAGAAATTGGAGTAGAAACTGGAGGTTCTAATGTACAATTCGCAATTAATCCAAAAGATGGTCGAATGATAGTGATTGAAATGAATCCTAGAGTGTCTCGATCTTCTGCATTAGCATCTAAGGCTACTGGATTTCCAATTGCAAAAATTGCTGCAAAATTAGCTGTTGGATATACATTAGATGAATTAGCAAACGATATTACAGGAACAAACACTACTGCTTCCTTTGAACCATCAATAGATTATATAGTAACAAAAATTCCTAGATTTAATTTTGAAAAATTTTCAGGATGTAATGACAGACTTACTACTCAAATGAAATCTGTCGGAGAAGTAATGGCGATAGGACGTACTTTCCAAGAATCTATACAAAAAGCAATTCGTGGTTTAGAAGTAGGTTCTAGTGGATTTGAAATAAAAATCTTTCCTCACGATCCAGAATATTTAATAAAAATTAGACGTGAATTAAAAGAAGCTGGTTCTGAACGCATTTGGTATATAGGAGACGCATTCCGTTCAGGTATGTCTGTAAAAGAAGTTTTTGAATTAACATCAATCGATCCATGGTTTCTAATACAAATCGAAGAAATCATTTTATTAGAAAAAAAAATTACTCAAGTAGGATTTACAGGGTTGAAATACAATTTTTTTTATTTTATAAAAAGAAAAGGTTTTTCTGATCTACGTATTGCCATATTGACGAAAAAGAAAGAAAGTGAAATAAGAAAATTACGTTATCAATTAAATTTACATCCCGTATATAAAAGAATTGATACATGTTCAGCTGAATTTTCAACTGAGACAGCATACATGTACTCAACATGGGAAGATGAATGTGAATCGCATCCAACAAAAAATACCAAAAAAATTATTATATTAGGTGGCGGTCCAAATAGAATAGGACAAGGTATAGAATTTGATTATTGTTGTGTACATGCCGCTCAAGCTTTACGAGAAGATGGCTTTGAAGCAATTATGATTAATTGTAATCCTGAAACAGTATCTACTGATTATGACATTTCAGATAGACTTTATTTTGAACCAATCACATTAGAAAACGTATTAGAAATCGTTAGAATAGAAAAACCAAAAGGAGTAATTGTTCAATACGGTGGTCAAACACCATTAAAGCTAGCTCGTGCGTTCGAAAAAGAAGGAGTTCCTATAATTGGAACTAATTCAGATTCGATTGATAAAGCAGAAGATCGATATCGTTTTCAAAAAACTGTGAATAAATTAAAACTACAACAACCTTTAAATGCAACAGTATTAAGCTTAAAAGAAGCATATAAAGAAGCAGAAAAAATTGGTTATCCAATTATGGTAAGACCATCGTATGTATTAGGTGGAAGAGCAATGGAAATTGTTTATGAACCACATAATTTAAAAAAATATTTTAAAACTATGGTAGATAAAAAAAATACTGCACCAATCTTATTAGATCAATATTTAGATCATGCAACAGAAGTAGATGTCGATGCAATTTCTGATGGAAAAACAGTCTTAATTGGTGGTATAATGGAACATATTGAACAAGCGGGAGTTCATTCTGGAGATTCTGCATGTTCTTTACCTGCATATACTTTAACTAATAAAATTCAAAATAAAATTAGAGATCAAGTAAAAAAACTAGCTTTTGAATTATCTGTAAAAGGGTTAATGAATGTACAGTTTGCTGTCAAAAATGAAAAAGTATATATTATTGAAGTAAATCCAAGAGCGGCTAGAACAGTTCCATTTGTTTCTAAAGCAACAGGTCTTGCATTAGCAAAAATTTCCGTACGAGTTATGTATGGAAAAACACTATTAGAACAAGGTTTTATAAAAGAAATTATCCCTCCATACTTTTCAGTAAAAGAAGCTATTTTACCTTTTGATAAATTTCAAGGAGTCGATCCTATATTAGGTCCAGAAATGCGTTCTACTGGAGAAGTAATGGGTATTGGAAAAAATTTTTCAGAAGCTTTTTCTAAAGCAATGTTAAGTGTTCAAACTAAGATAAAAAAATCTGGTCGTGTTCTTCTTTCAGTTCGAGATAATGATAAAAGTCATATTATAAACTTAGCAGTTAAATTAAAAAAATTAGGATTTGAAATAGATGCTACTAAAGGTACATCTATTGCTTTGAAAAAATCTGGAATTACCTCTAGAATAGTAAATAAAGTACATGAAGGACGTCCACATATACAAGATCGTTTAAAAAATAGAGAATATGCATATATTGTTAATACCACATCTTCTCATCAGGGAATAAAAGACTCTAAATTAATATGTAGTAGTGCCCTGCAATATAAAGTACATTACGATACAACTATAAATGGTGCATTTGCAACTGTTATGGCACTAAATGAAGATCCTATAAAAAATTTAGAATCTCTTCAAGACATTCATAAAACAATATATTTTGTTTAAAAAAATAATATTATTTTTAATAAATTAAATTTTTATAAATATGTTTTACAACATATTTATAATTCATATAAGGAGCTAATTATCACAATAAATATAAGTTTAATTGCTGCTGTTTCCAGTAATTTAGTAATTGGATATAATAATAAAATACCTTGGTATATACCAGAAGATTTAAAATGGTTTAAAAAACATACAATAAATAAAAGTGTTATTATGGGTCGTTTAACTTGGGAATCAATAGGAAAACCTTTATTAATGCGTCATAATATAGTTATTAGCAAAAATAAAATAGAAAAAAAAGGTATTATTTCAGTCAATTCAATATCTAAAGCAATCATTTCCGCAAAATATGCACAAGAAATTATGGTTATTGGAGGAGCTCAAATATATAAAAACATGTTATTTTATGCTAACAAATTATATTTGACTCACATAGATGCTCATATCATTGGTGATGCTTATTTTCCTAAATATAAAATGTTTCCAAACTGGAAAAGATTATTTAAAAAAAAATACATTAAAAATGAAAAAAATCCTTATAATTATTATTTTGAAATTTTATCAAGATAAATACTTTTGAGAAAATATTTTTTTATCTTCCCATCTAAACATAGTAATTTTTTCACCCCAGCAACAACCAGAATCTAGAGAAATAAAAGGCTTAGGTACATAAGTTCCCTTTAAACTTGACCAATGACCAAAAAAAACAGAGTAATCTTTTGGAATATTATTTTGAATAAAAAACCATGGTTGTAATGGATATTTAACAACATTAGGAGATTGTTTATAAAATAAATTTAATTTACCGTTAGGATAACAATATCTCATTCTTGTGAAAGCATTTATACTATATCGTAATCGATCTAATTGATGTAAATTTACATCCCAAAACATCACTTTATTACTATACATCGATTCTAAAAATAAAGAATAACTATCATGCGATAAAAACTCTTTAATTTTTAAAGCGTATTTCTCTGCAATATTAATATCCCATTGTGGACTAATGCCAGCATGTGACATTATTATTTTTCGATTTTTATCAACTTTTAAAATATTTTGACAACGTAGCCAATTTATTAATTTATCAATATCTGAAGATGAAAGAAGCTCATCAAAAAAATTTTCCTCTTTATTTTTTTTTATACCGGAATATACTGCAATTAAATTTAAATCATGATTGCCAAGAACTATTTCCACTCTTCTTTTTAATGATAATGAATAAAGATATCTTAAAACTTTAAGAGAATCACGACCTCTAGATACTAAATCTCCTGCAATCCATAAATAATCTTTTTTAGGATTAAAAGAAGATTTTTTTAATAACAGTCTAAATTCTTTATAGCAACCATGAATATCACTAGTAAAATAAGTACTCATATATAATTATTTTTTTCTCTTTTAATTAATGTGTTAAATTTCGAAAATTATAATCTCAAATTTTTTTTAAAATTCTATTTCTTGTTTTATGTAAATAATTAGATAGTTTACAATATTGTAGAATAGAGATGTTTTCTGCTCTTAATTCTGGATTAATTTCTAATTTTATTAATGTTTTTTCAGAAAATAGTTTATTTAAACTATGACGTAACATTTTCCTTCTATTCTGAAATGCGATATTTGTAATAAGGCTCAAAATATTAACATCATAAACAAAGTAGGGAGAATTGATATGAGGAGTTAAATTGACAAAAACAGAATACACCTTAGGAATAGGCCAAAAATCTTTTGGACTAATATTTAATAAAACTTTAATACTACAGTAATATTGAGATATAATACTCAAACGACCATAAGATTTATTTCCAGGACAAGCTACTAATCTTTCAGCAACTTCTTTTTGCAACATGAAATTCATATCTTGAACAACTGTAATTTGTTGAAATAAATACAAAATTAAAGATGTAGAAATATTGTATGGTAAATTACCAAAAATTCTAATTAATCCATGATTTTGATAAAATAAATCTATATAATTAAAAGTTAAAGCATCTTTATAAAAAACTATTAGTTTCGAGTAAAACGAACGTTTTTTTAATAATTTTAATAAATTTGAATCGATTTCAATTACAATTAATTTATCTAATAACATACACATTGGCTCTGTTAAAGCAGCTAATCCAGGTCCAATTTCTACTAACGTTTGTTTAAGTTTAGGATTTATTTGTTTAATAATACTTTGTATTGTATTTTTATTAATAAGAAAATTCTGTCCATATCTTTTAATAGGAAGATGTTTATAAAAACTTTTCATGATCATTAACTTATACTTAATTTTTTATTGAAAATTTAACAAATTTCAACATATCTAAATTACAAAAAATAAAAAATGATATAGATGTTATTATTCTATAATTTTTATATAAGAAGAATTTTTAAGATCTTGTATCCAATTTTGTTTTTCTGACAATATTTTCTGAGTAAATAAAATATTATAAGCATAATTTCTTTTTAAAGAATAAAATTTATCTATTTTTCGTTTTTTTAATATTTTAATAATATGCCAACCAAGTTTGGATTTGATAGGTTCACTTATCTCATTTTGTTTAAGGTATAATAATTTTTTAGTAAAATTTTTATTAAAAAATTCTTTTGAAATCCATCCTAAATTACCTTTTTTATTTGAAGAATAAATATCCTGAGAAAAGTTTTTAACAGCATAATCAAAACTATAAATTCCATTTTTAATATTTTTATATATATTAAAAACACTATTTTTTGCTGCTAATTCACTAAATAAAACAGATGGCTTTATTAAGCAATGTTGCACATAAAACTCGGTTATAATATTTTCTTCATTATTAATGATATCGTTAATCTTTAAAATATAAAATCCATTATGTCTTAAAAAAGGACCTAATATTTGACTTTTTTTGATATTATTAAAAGAATTAGAAAACTTTTTTTTTAAATGAAAAAGATGTGTCCAGAAATTTTTTTTTGCTAAAAAATCCGTATTATTTTTTTTGTATTCTTCATATAATTTATTAAAATTACAACCTGATTTAAGTTTCTTCACCATATCTTCTACTAATTGTTTATAATTTTCGAAAAAAATACTAGATTTTTTGTTTGACAAGGGTAAAAAAATATAACTTAAATTTATTTTTTTTAAATATTTATTTTTTTTAATGATTTTTTTAAATAAAAAATTTACTTCATTGTCTGAAATATTAACACGTTTACTAACTTCATAATTTTCTACAAATTTAATTTTTAATAACTTTTTAATATTTTCTAAATAATCTTGATAAGAAAAATTATCATTAATTTCAATTTGATGTTTTAATTGATTTACACTAATATTCTTTTTCAAAGCAATGTCTCTAATAACATTATTTACTTGTTCTTTAGTTACTATAATATTTAATTTTTTTGATTCTTCTAGTATCAAAGCATCTATAATTAACTTTTCAGTAATTTTATCTTCTAAAAAATTATTTTTTAAAGGTATTTGAAAATTTTTACCTTTTTTTTCAAGTAAAGAAACAAGCTTATTAACATCACTATTTAATATAACTTGATCATTAACAATAGCTCTAATTTGATCTATTTTAAGATCTTCCGCACATACGTAAAATGTACAATTAAAAATATATAAAATTATAAAAATATATGCTTTCATCACAATTCTTCTTTTTAATTCCATATTTATTTTATAAAAATAATTCTCATATTAATTTTATTATTTAATCAGCAAAAACAATATTTTCACTTTATTTTTAGATATATTCTAAAATTCTAAAAATTTTTCTTGAGCTTGTTTTAAAAAAAATATAAAGTATAAAATATCTGTTAAAAACAATTATAAATTAAAAAAATATTAAAATAACGAGCACTTATGGAATCTTGGTTAACCGCTTTCATTACTCAATCTTTAGCTTATTCCTTGATAGTAGTAGGTATAGTTTCTTTTTTAGAATCTCTTGCATTAGTTGGACTCTTACTTCCAGGAATTATTTTAATGGCTTCATTAGGTACATTAATAGGTGATGGAAGGCTATCATTTTATCCTGCTTGGATATCCGGTACCATTGGATGTTTACTAGGAGATTGGGTTTCATATTATATTGGATTATATTTTAAAAATTGGTTATCTAATTTTAGATTGTTAAAGAAAAATCAAAAATTATTTAATAAAACTAAATATATTTTACATAAACATAGTATGTTAGCAATTATTGTTGGACGTTTTATAGGACCAACTAGACCACTAATACCAATGGTATCTGGTATGTTAAAATTGCCTGTAAAAAAATTTATTTTACCTAGTATTATTGGATGTGTATTATGGCCTCCAGTATATTTTTTTCCTGGAATAGTAACGGGCATAACAATCAATATACCTCAAAATTCTAACAATGATTATTTTAAGTGGTTTTTATTAATCATTTTTATCTTAATATGGGTTTCGATATGGTCAGTATCAAAATGGTGGAAAATGAAAAAAAATCATACTAATAATACCTCTGTTTTTTTAACAAGAAAGAAGATTAAATGGATAGCTATCATAACAGTTTTTTTGGGCATTTCTAGTTTAGTAGCTATACAGTTTCATCCTACAATGCTTATTTTTAGAAAAATTTTTATTGCTATATTATCAGGAGCAATTTAATTATCAAACATATAAAAAATCAATATGTAATAATTTTAATTTAAACGAATGTCTTTGAACAGATTGAACTTTTACTTCATACTTATTTTTATCAATAATTAAACATAAATTTTCTTTATAAAAATTCACTTTTTCCTGTAAGTTAAAAACAGAGTTATGATCTAGTATAAGTAGAATTTCACTTTTCTTGAATCCATATAACACCCCTGGAAGTTTATTATAAATACGTAATTTTCTACTAAAACTTTTTCCTTGTTTAGTTCTTTTTTCTGCATTAACTATTAGCATGTTTTAACCTCTTGTAAGTTAATAAATTTAATCAATTATTTGTGCGATCTTAACCAAAAAATTTCTTTTTCCCATATTGAAGGATTGATAGTTTCTAAGATAATTGGAATATTATAAAAATTTTTATTTCTTATAATCCATTTGAATGCTAACGTTCCTATTTTTCCTAATCCTAAGCTTTCATGACGATCAACTCGACTGTTAAACGATTTTTTAGAATCATTTAAATGAATACCTTTTAAATATTTAAGTCCTATTAAATTATTAAATTTATTAAATGTATTTTCACAATCGTTTAAAGTACGTAAATCATAACCTGAAGAAAATAAATGACAGGTATCAAGACAAACTCCAATTCTAGATTTGTCATTAATATTATTAATGATCATAGATATTTGTTCAAAACAATACCCAACGTTAGTTCCTTGTCCTGCAGTGTTTTCTATAACGGCAATTACATTTTTTGTTTTTTCTAAAGCTATATTTATTGATTTAGATATTCTTTCCAAACAATCAATTTCAGTAATTTTATTTAAATGACTTCCTGGATGAAAATTTAAAAAAATTAAACCTAGTTGATCACATCGAACTATTTCATCGATAAAAGCAAGACGGGATTTTTCTAACAATATATCAATTGGATGACCTAAATTAATTAAATAACTACTATGAGGTAAAATTTGTTGAGGTTTAAATTTATACTTAATACAAAATTTTTTAAATGTATCTATTTTTTCTTGTTTTAATAAAGGAGAAAACCATTGGCGTTGATTTCTAGTAAAAAATGAAAATGCTGTTGCTTTGATTTCAACAGCACGTAAAACTGCTTTTTCTAAACCACCAGAAGAACTAACATGGGCACCAATATATTTCATTCCTTATTTACCTTTTACAATAAAAAATTTTTTTACTTATTTTGAACTACATATTTTGAACCACATAATAAAATTAAAATAAAATATATTACCTGTTAATTTAAATTTTTTAATAATACAGATTCTAAAAAAAATTAAATTTTTTTTATTAAAAATGATATAATACTGAGAAAATATATTTTAATCAATAAAAATAAATTTTATACATTTAGTTCATTAAATAGTATTTTTATGTAAAAAAAAATCATCACGAATATTTTTATTAGAGTAAAATAGACCTCCAAAAGAAGATGTAATAGTATTGCTATTAACATCACAAACTCCACGTGCTTTAACACAAAAATGTTCCATTTCTACAATAATTGCAACATTTTCGGTTTCTAATAAAACTTGTAATACAATCAATATTTGCTTAGTCAAACGTTCTTGTATTTGAGGTCTTTTAGAATAAAATTGAACAATTCTATTTATTTTAGATAAACCGATAATTTTATTTTTAGGAATATATGCTACAGTAGCTTTTCCATTAATAGTAATAAAGTGATGTTCACAAGTGCTAATTAAAACTATGTTTTTAACCAAAATCATTTCATTGCTATTCAATTTATTATCTACAAATGTAATTTTAGGGAAGTTTTTATAATTCAATCCAGAAAATATTTCATTAATGTACATTTTTGATATACGATCTGGTGTTTTTTTTAAACTATCATTTGTTATATCTAACTGCAATAAAATCATAATTTTATGTATATGTCTAGCAATTAATAATTCTCTTTCTTTTTCATTTATATCATTGTATTCTTTTAAAATAGGATTTTCTAAATTTCTTTTTAACAATGTATTATGAGCTAAATTAGCTTCTTTACTAAATCTTATCATTATCTTTTCTTTTTTTATATAAAAAAATATGTTTTAATTTTTAAAATACTCTAAAATATATAAAAAATTATTAATTTAAAACTAATATTAATACAAAAAATATATAAAACTTATTATTACATATAATTGTAAAAAAGATAAAATATATCTTTCTTTTTTCTATCTGGATATACAATGAAAAACCATAAAAATACTTTTTACAATTTAATTCAAATATTAAAAAAGTACTGGATACAACAAGGATGTATTATTTTTCAACCATTAGATATACCAATAGGAGCTGGAACCTTTCATAATGCAACTTTTTTAGGAGCTATTGGTCCAGAACCAATTAGTGCTGCATATATACAATCTTGTCGCCGTCCTTCAGATGGAAGATATGCAGAAAACCCAAATCGTTTACAACATTACTACCAATTTCAAGTTATTATTAAACCTCCACCAGAAAACATTCAGGATATTTATCTTAAATCACTAAATTTACTTAATATAGATGAGAAATTACATGATATACGTTTTGTAGAAGATAATTGGGAAAATCCAACATTAGGAGCTTGGGGAATTGGTTGGGAAGTTTGGCTGAATGGAATGGAAATTACTCAATTTACCTATTTTCAACAAGTAGGAGGATTAGAATGTAATCCTGTTACTGTAGAAATAACATATGGTTTAGAAAGAATTTCTATGCATATACAAAATAAATCAAATGTATATGATCTTATTTGGCAACAAAATGAGAACATAAAAATAACTTATGGTGACATATTCAAAGAAAATGAAATAGAACAATCACAATATAATTTTCAATATTCTGATATTAATTTTTTATTTGATTGTTTTAAAGAATATGAATTAGAAGCAAAAAGGTTAATGAATTTAAAAAAACCACTATTATTAGTATCATACGAAAAGATATTACAAGCAAATCATATATTTAATTTATTAGATTCAAGAAAATTTATCTCTTCTAGTGAACGTCAAAGTTACATTTTACGGATTAGAAAATTAACCTCAAAAATTGCAAAAGAATATTTAAAATCAAGAAAAAACTAAGTTTTCCTTTTTATCAAGAAAAAAGAGAGAAAAATGAAAGAACAAACATTATTAATTGAAATTGGAACAGAAGAGCTTCCATCTAGATTTCTTCATAAAATATCCTCATGTTTTTTTGAAAATGTTAAAAAAGATCTAAAATATTACAATTTTTCATATAAAAAAATTAAATATTTTTTTACACCAAGAAGACTTGCATTAACAATTTTAGATATTGATACAAGTGATAAAACATTTAATATTAATAAAAAAGGTCCATCTATACTTGATTCTTATGATAAAAATGGAAGACCAACAAATATTGCTAATAATTGGGCAAAACACTGTGGTATTAATATAAATGAAGCCAGTTGTTTAAAAAATAAAAAAGGTGAATGGTTGGTATTTAAAAAAATACAAAAAAGAGAAAAAATCGAAATTTTACTTCCCGAAATAATTGAAACAGCATTAAAAAAAATTTCTATACCAAAGTCTATGCGATGGGAATTTACTAATCAAAAATTCTCCAGACCTATTCGAAATATTGTAATGTTGTTAGATAATCAAATTATTAAAGGAAGAGTCTTTAATATTCGTTCTAATAATTTACTCCAAAATCATCTTTGTTATAGAGAAAAACGAATAAAAATTGATAGTGCACAAGAATATCCATCAATTCTGTTTAAGAAGAATAATATTATCGCTAATTATGAAACTAGAAAAAAAAATATTATTGAAAATATTAATTTTATAGCAAAAAAAATCAATGGTTTTATAAAATATCGTACCGAATTACTTGAAGAAATCACTAATTTAGTAGAATCACCTATAGCATATTTAGCCAGTTTTGAAAAAATATTCCTTAATATACCAAAAAAAATATTAATATATACTATAGAAAAACAACAAAAATGTTTTCCAATATATGATATAGAAAATAATTTACTTCCATATTTTATTTTTATTTGTAACATTAATTCAAAAGATTCAAAAAACATTATTTTGGGTTATGAAAGAGTTATGTATGCAAGACTTTCAGACGCTGCATTTTTTTTCCATAAAGACAGAACAACAAAACTGGAAAATTATCTTATGTCTTTAAGAAATGTTTTATTTCAAGATGGTTTAGGATCATTATATGAAAAAACAATTCGAATACAGTTGCTTGTAAACTGGATTTCTAAATATAGTAATTTTAATCAAAAAGACTCTAACAGAGCAGCACTTTTATCAAAGTGTGACTTAGTTACTAATATGGTATGTGAATTTCCAGAATTACAAGGTACAGTAGGTATGTACTATGCTTTAGCAGACAAGGAAAAAAAAGATATCGCAATTGCTCTTGAAGAACAATATTTACCATCTTTTTCAAATGATAAATTACCGTGTACCCTTATAGGTTGTTCATTATCTATTGCTGATAAAATAGATACATTATCAGGAATGTTTTTTATTGGAAATATTCCAACTTCAAATAAAGATCCCTTTGGACTGAAACGTTTGACTATAGGAATATTTCGTATTATTACCGAAAATAATATTTTATTAGATTTACATGATTTAATTAAAAAAAGTATTTCTTTATATAATAAAGAATCTATTAAATATTCAACTGTATATGATAGTATAATTAATTTTTTTATGGTTAGATTATTATATTGGTACAAAGAGAAGAAATATAACATTAATATCATTAAATCAGTATTATCATGTCAACTAACACAACTAATAGATATTGAAAAAAGAATACAAGCTTTATCGTTCTTTCAGAAATTAAATGATTCAAAGTCAATTATATTATCTATAAAAAGAATAGCTCACATTTTAGATAAACAAACTGAAAACATTTCTGGAGACGTTAACACTAAATTAATAAAACAAGTAGAAGAAATAAAACTATTTGATCATATTAAAAAATTTGATTTTATTACAAATAATTTATTTTTCGAAAAAAAATATCAAGAAATTTTATTACAAATAAAAGAACTAGAAATACCTATAAATAATTTTTTTGATAACATTAAAATATATGACTCTAATTTAGAAATTAGAAAAAATAGACTAATTTTATTAAATAAATTAATGAAAATTTTATCAAAAATAACAAATTTTTCTTATTTATATTAAATAATGTACAAAATGTAATAAGTATTATTTATTAGAACACATATTAAAATTTTACAAAGATTTTAAGGTTCCTTTAGGTAGAGATGATGCTATAAAATCACGTTTTATAAAAACTTCTGTTGTTTCATTTAACTTAAGCAAAACATATCCATTGCTTGTGATTTTACTTATTTTACCTAATAATCCACTAGTAGTAATCACTTCGTCTCCTTGAACAAGAGAATTTATAATATTTTTATGTTCTTTATCTTTCTTTTGTTGAGGGCGAAAGAGCATAAAGTAAAAAATTAACAAAAATATTATTAACATAAAAATTAAAGAATATGAATTACCTTCTGATGAATCATTTATAACTGCATTAGCGTTTTGTATAAAAAAGCTCATTTAAACTTTCCCTTTTCTATTTTTTATAGAATGTTTTTTGATTATAAAAATTAAATATAAAATCTTTAAATTTATTAAGTTTAATTGCATTTCTTATGTTACACATCAAAGTTTGATAATAATGTAAATTATGTATTGTATTTAAACGAGCTCCTAATATTTCATTACAAGAATCTAGATGATGTAAATAAGATCTAGTGTAGTATTTACATGTATAACAAGTACAAGTTTCATCTAATTTAGATAAATCTTCTTTATATCTTTTGTTTCTAATTTTAATTATACCATTTGTAACAAATAAATGTCCATTCCTAGCATTTCTAGTGGGAATAACACAATCAAACATATCTATTCCTCGACTTACACCTTCAACTAAATCTTCTGGTTTTCCCACTCCCATTAAATATCTTGGTTTATTTTTCGGCATTTTAGGACAAATATATTTTAACAATGAATACATTTCCTTTTTTGATTCACCGACTGCTAAACCTCCTAATGCATACCCATCAAATCCTATTTTTATCAATTCTTTAAGAGAAATGTCACGTAAAGATCGATGCACTCCTCCATGTATAATTCCAAACAATAAACTTTTATTTTTATATAAATCAAAATAGAAACGACTATTTTCTGCCCAACGTAAGGATCTTTCCATAGAATTTTTTGTATCATTCCAACTATTATTAAATGCAATGCATTCATCAAAAATCATAACTATATTAGATCCTAAATCTGTTTGAATTTTCATAGATATTTCTGGATTTAAAAGAAATTTTTTACCATTAAAATGATTCTGAAATAAAACTCCATTTTCATTAATTTTAGAAAACTTTGAAAGACTAAATATTTGAAATCCACCTGAATCAGTAAGAATAGGACCTGACCAATTCATAAAACTATGTAAACCACCATGTGATTTTATTATTTCTTGACCAGGACGTAAACTCAAATGAAAAGCATTTGCTAAAATAATTTTACTACCCGTCTGTTTAATTTCTTCCTTAGTAAGACTTTTTACTGTACCATAAGTACCAACTGGCATAAAAATAGGTGTTTCTATTTTTTCTTTTTTAAAAGTAAATACACAACATCTAGCGTTTCCATCTTCATGACAAACTTGAAAGTTCATTATTTCTCCAGAATATTATACAATGCTTTAATCAAAAATTTTTTCATATGGAGCTAATGAATTATACGTGATATACATTGCGTCTCCATAACTAAAAAAACGATACTTTCTTTCTATAGCTTCATGATATGCATTTATTGTATTTTTATAACCTAAAAAAGAGGATACTAACATCATTAATGTAGATTTAGGAAAATGAAAATTTGTAATTAAAGCATCAACTACATTATGTTTATAACCAGGATATATAAAAATATTAGTATCTCCTGAAAATGTTTTTTGATCATTCCATGAAGATGAAATATATGCGCTTTCTAAAGCACGCATTGTACTAGTTCCTACAGCAATAATGCGTCCACCTTTTTTTTTACAAGATTGAATTTTTTTGATTAGAACAGAAGACACTTCTACCACTTCAGAATGCATAATATGATCTTGTATTTTAAATGTTCTAACAGGTTGAAATGTACCAGATCCTATATGAAGTGTTATATATTCTATATCTATACCTTTCTTATTCAGATCATCTAATAAATAATAATCAAAATGTAATCCAGCAGTAGGAGAAGCAATAGAACCTATCTTATTTTTATATACTGTTTGATATGATTCGATATCTACATTATTTACAGATCTTTTAATATAGGGAGGTAATGGAATTTCTCCAAAGCAATTGATGACATCAAGAGACGAATAACTTGTACTATGAAATAAAATCTTAAAAAAAGAATTTTTATATTCAATAATCGAACTTTTTATTTGATTGTTTTTACCAAAAAAAATATTTGTTCCAATTTTAATATTTTTGCTATTTTTAATAGTAACTAACATCTTATTATCGTCTAATATTCGTTCAACTAAAAATTCTACTTTACCTCCACTTTTTTTGTGTCCAAAACATCGAGCTGGAATAACTTGAGTATCATTTAATACAATTAAATCACCAGGATAAACTTCGTCAATAATATTAAAAAAATATTTATGAGATATCATACCAGTTTGTCCATTAACAAGCATTAAACGAGATTTGCTTCGAACAGAACAAGGATAAAAAGATATAAGTGATTTCGGTAAATTAAAATAAAATTTAGAAAGTTCCATGATTTATTTCTTTAAAAAATTTAAATAACTTTATCAAATAAAGAATTTATCATTTTTTTATTAGATAATTTTGAATGCTGTTTTTAAGTTTTTGACCAGATTTAAAAGTAACTACTCGTCTAGCAGTAATAGTAACAATTTCTCCTGTTTTAGGATTTCTACCAGGACGTTCTTTTTTGTTTTTTAATTCAAAATTTCCAAATCCTGATAATTTAACGTTCTCTCCTCTCTCTAAGGAACTTCTAACTTCTTCAAAAAAAAATTCTACAAATTGTTTTGAATCTCTTTTAGTTAATTGTAATTTTTCAAATAGATTTTCTGAAATTTCAGCTTTTGTAAGAACCATAAATTTATTTCCTTAAAATAACTTGAAATTTTTCCTTTAATACTTTTATACAATAATCCATCATTAAATTAATTTCATTTTCTTCAAAAGTCTTTTTCATATCTTGAAAAATAAAACTAATACCCAAACTTTTTTCTTTCTCAGATAATGTTTCTTCAGAATATATATCAAAAAGATTAACTTCTACTATATTTTCAAAAAAACACTTTTTACAAGTATCAATAATATCAAACACAGTAATATCTTTTGAAACTAATATAGAAATATCGCGTCTACTAGTAGGAAATTTTGAAATTTCTTTGATTTTTAATGGTACTTTGTTTAAAAAATGATTCAATGATATTTCAAACAAAAATGTAGAACTGTTCACATTTAACTGTTTTTTTAATCTTGGATCTATTGCACCAATGCTACCAATAAAATTTCCTTGAAAATATATAGATGCAGTTTGTTCTGGATGTAAACCAGATATTGTAGTTTTTTTAAATTCTATATGATCTAATTCACATATAGATTCTAACATACATTCTAAATCACCTTTAAGATCATAAAAATCCACTTTTCTTTGCTTAAAACACCAACTTTCTTTTATATAATTACCACTAATTGCAGCAGCTAAAAAAATTTCTTGTTTAACACCAAGATATTGTTGTTCATCTAATAAAAAACAAAGACCTTTTTCAAAAAATCGCATATTTTTTTGTTGACGATTTTTATTGTAAGAAATAGTCTTAAGTAAACCAGGCAATAAAGATGATCGCATACAAGACATATCTTTAGAAATAGGATTCTCTATTAGTAACTTTTTTTGATTCGAGCATAATATATCATGTATTTTAGGATCAATAAAACCATAAGTAATAATTTCATAATAACCTTTATTAGATAAAATAACATCAGTTTTTTCTAATAATAAATCTATTAATTGGTTATCATTTCTTAAGATGAAAGATTCTTGTAATGGGTTTAAAACAATATTATTGTATCCGTATATTCGAAGTACATCGCCTATTACATCTTCTTCAATTAATATATCAAATCTCCAACTAGGAGGAATAACATCCCAATATTTTTTTTTAAATATTACTTGATAGTTAAGATTATATAAAATATTTGAAACAATGTTAGCATCGATAAAAAAACCTGTCACTTTATTTAAAGTATCATGATTTAATCTTATGCTATTATTTAACAATGAAAAATTAATATTCGTATTTTTAATTTTAGAAATAGGACCAGGTATGCCACCACATATTTTTAATATTAAATGAGTTGCATATTCAATAGCATAGACTTGAAGAGATGAATCTACACCATAATTATGATACTCTAATATTCTATTAGAATTTATTTTTTTTATAATATAAGAAATTGATTCTTTATCAATTAAGTAGGAGCTTAAAAATATATTCTTAGTATGTATATTGATATCTACAGTATTAGAGTTAAAATTTCCAGGAATAGATAGTATTTTATCTTTATCAGAAAATACTAAAATTTTTTCATCTAAGTTTAATTGAATGTTATTCTTTAAAAGAATACTTTCTTTGCTATTTGACATTCGTATAATAATACAATCTTCAATATGATCCGCATCTAATACATTCAGAGGTTGTCCAATTTCAATTAAAATATAGTTAATGATATCTGTAATAATATTTACGGGTAAAATATCAGATAAGAACAATTTCTTTTGTATCCAAAACGGAGTATCAATGTTAACGTTAACATTTTCGATAATTCTACCTAAATAGTTAATATCTACTTCTTTCGATTTAATATCTAAATTAATTTTTTTTTTAGTTTTTACTATATTTAATGGATGTTTTAAAGCTGGCATTTTAAAATTATTTAAAGCTAATATGTTACGTGATATTCCTAAAATGCTTAATCCATCTGGTCGATTAGAAGTTGTAGAAATTTTTATAATATTATCTTTTAATGATAAGTAATCATTAACATTTATACCTATAGGTGTTTCTTGATTAAATTCAATAATTTTATCGCTATAAAAATAGATTCCTAATTCAAAAAAAGAACATAACATTCCTTCAGATATTTCTTCATATAATAGTTTTTTTTCAATTATTGTATTTTTAGGTAAAATAGCACCAACAATAGCTACTGCAACTTTAATACCATAACGACAATTAGGCGCTCTACAAACAATGTTTAATATTTTATTACCTATATCTACTTTTATTACTTTTACTGTTTTAAATTTTGAATGTGTAGCACATTTAATAATCTGACCTACTATAACACCACTAAAGTTTGGATTAAATTTTTTTACAGATTCTACTTCTATTCCAGAATTAGAAATTTGATTATATAAAACATCGCTATCGATTTTTATATTGATCCATTCACGTAACCATTTTTCACTAAATTTCATCTTACCTCACTAATTATACTTAAATTGTTCTAAAAACTTTATGTCGTTTTCAAAAAAATATCGAATATCAGAAATTTCGTACCGTAACATAGTAATTCTTTCAATTCCTAATCCAAATGCGCAAGCGGAATATATATTAGAATTAATATTTGCATTGTTTAAAATTTTAGGATGTACCATTCCACAACCTAGTACTTCTAATGATTTTCCTCTACTGTTTATAATATCTACTTCTGCAGAAGGTGTTGTAAAAGGAAAATATGATGGACGAAACTGAATTGAAATTTGATTACCAAAAAAATCATATAAAAAACTATATATAATCCATTTTAAATTTGAAAAATTAATATTTTTTTCAATTATTAAACCTTCAATCTGATGAAACATAGGAGTATGTGTATGATCATAATCATTACGATAAACCTTTCCAGGAAAAATAAATCTAATAGGAGGTTTTTCTTTCTTCATAATACGAATTTGCATACTTGAAGTTTGAGTGCGTAGTAATCTATTCTTATCAAACCAAAAAGTGTCATGACTATCTCTAGCTGGATGATTTTTAGGAATATTTAAAGCGTCAAAATTATGATACTCATCTTCTATTTCTGGACTACTAATCGATTGAAAACCTATTCTAGAAAAAAAATTTTTTATATAATTAATAGTATATGTTATTGGATGTAAAGAACCATTTTTAACACGACGTCCAGGAAGAGAAATATCAATTTTTTCTTTTTCAATACGTTGATTTAATAAAATATTATTTAATATTTCATATTGTTTGTTAATATTAATCATTATTTCTTTCTTAATTGTATTAATGCTTATACTATGTTTTTTTTTATCTTCAAAAGATAAATTTTTTAAACTTTTTATATAAGAAGTTAAAATTCCTTTTTTACCCAAATATTTTATTCTAATTTTTTCTAATTCTTCTTTTTTTTGTGATTTTTTTATTTCAGTTTTAATATTTTGAAACAATTTATTTAATTTTAACATCTTAATATTCTTATATGTTCTTTTAATTACATATTTAATGTACGAAAAAAGCTCCCATAAAGGAAGCTTATTTTTTAAACTAATACTTTCTAAAGAAAATATATTAAAAAGTTTATAGTTAAGTAATCTATTTGTCACAAATATATTTTTTATATAAGAGGGGAGATAAAATTTTCCCCTCATGAAATATTTTAAAATATATTATTTACAATAAAGCTTCTTTAGATTTTTTTACTAATTCATTAAACGAAAACATATCAAATATAGCAATATCTGATAATATTTTTCGATCAATTTCAATTGATGCTTTTTTTAAACCAAAAATAAATTTACTATAAGACATTTGACTCTTTCGTACAGCCGAATTAATTCGTGAAATCCATAATTGACGAAATTGTCTTTTTCGTTGACGTCGATCACGATAAGCATACTGTCCTGCCTTAATTACTGCTTGATAAGCAACTCTGTAAACACGAGAACGAGCTCCATAATAACCCTTTGCTTGTTTTAATATTTTTTTATGACGAGCGTGAGTGATAACACCACGTTTTACACGAGCCATTTTTATGCTCTCCTTTTCGTAAAATCTTAATAAAAAAAGTAAATACATTTACGCATATGGTAAAAAAGATTTTACTTTATTTATATCTCCTTTAGAAACTAAAATCTTAGGACGAAGATGACGTTTTTTAGCAGTTGTTTTTTTTGTTAAAATATGACGTAAATTTGCTTGTTTGCGTTTAAATTCACCAGATGCAGTTTTCTTAAAACGCTTCGAAGCACTTTTTAAAGTTTTTATTTTTGGCATAATATATTTGATTTAAATTGTTAAAAAAATATAAATATTATTAAAAATAAATTATATATCTATATTTAAAAATTAAGTTAAAAATGACTATTTTTTCTTTGGTGCTAAAATCATTATCATTTGACGACCTTCAATTTTAGAAGGAAATGATTCAACTATTGCTAATTCATTTAAATCACTTTTTATTCTATTAAGAACGTCAACTCCTATTTTTTGATGTGCCATTTCCCGTCCTCTAAACCTCAAAGTAATTTTAACCTTATCACCATCTTCTAAAAAACGTACTAAATTTCGTAATTTAACTTGATAATCACTTTTATCGGTACCAGGACGAAATTTTATTTCTTTTATATGGATTACTTTTTGTTTTTTTTTCTGTTCTTTAAAAGATTTACTCTTTTCATAAAGAAATTTTCCATAGTCCATAATACGACAAACTGGAGGTTCAGCATTTGGACTGATTTCTACTAAATCTAATCCTAATTCTTCAGATTTTTTTAAAGCTTCACGTAAATTAACAATACCAATTTGATCACCTTCAACTCCTGTAAGACGTACTTTAACAGCACGTATCTCATTATTGATACGATTAGGACGTGTTAATTGAATTCGTTTTCCACCTTTAATACTTTATTCCTCCAATTGATGAAAGTTACGAGTAAAAATTTCTTTTTGTAACTTTTTAATAAAAATATCAATGTCAATCATTCCAAAATCATAACCATTTCTATTTCGAACAGAGATTTTATTATATTTTATTTCTTTTTCTCCACAAATTAATATGTAGGGAATACGACGTAATGTATGTTCACGAATCTTAAAACCTATTTTTTCATTTCTCAAATCAGATTCTACACGAATATTAATATTAAAAAATCTTTTAACTAAATGTATAATATAATCTGAACTAGTATTAGAGACACTAATAATAACAACTTGTATTGGAGATAACCAAGTGGGTAAATTTCCTGAAGATTCCTCAATTAATATACCAATAAATCGTTCTATTGAACCTAATATCGCTCTATGAATAATCACTGGTGTTTTACGTTCATTTTTTTGATTAATATAAAACGAATTAAGTCGTACAGGCAAATAGAAATCTAATTGAATAGTTCCACATTGCCAATTTCTTCCCAAAGAATCTTGCAAAATAAATTCGATTTTAGGTCCATAAAAAGCACCTTCTCCTGATTGATATTCAAATGATAAATGATTTTCAATTAACATATCAGATAAATCTTTTTCTGATTGATCCCATATTGAATCATTTCCAATGCGTTTTTTTGGTCTTGTAGAAAGTTTTACCAATATTTTTTTAAAATTAAATATACTATATAAATCATATATCATTTTAATACAATCATTAATTTCAGGACGAACTTGTTCTTGAGTACAAAATATATGTGCATCATCTTGAGTAAAATTACGAACTCGCATAAGACCATGCAAAGAACCTGAAGGTTCGTTACGATGACAACTTCCAAATTCAGCCATTCGAACAGGTAAATCTCGATAAGATTTTAATTTGCTGTTAAAAATTTGAACATGTCCTGGACAATTCATAGGTTTAATACAATATTCTCGATGTTCTGATAATGTAGTAAAAATTGCATTTTTATAATTATCCCAATGTCCACTATTTTCCCATATAATTTTATCTATTAATAATGGCGTTTTCACTTCCTTATATTTATATTCTTTTAACTTTTCCCTAACAAAATTACATAGTTCATTAAAAATAATCCAACCATTATTATGCCAAAAAACCATACCTGGAGATTCTTCTTGCATATGATACATTTCAAGAAATTTTCCTATTTTCCTATGGTCTCTCTTTTCTAATTCATTTAAATATTGTATATGCTTGTCTAATTCTTGTTGATTAGTCCAAGCTGTACCATAAATACGTTGTAACATCTTGTTTTTCTTGCTTCCTTTCCAATATACACCTCCAATTTTTCTTAACTTAAAATATTTGCAAAACTTTATATTAAAAATTTGTAGTCCTATATCAATATCTATATAATTCTCATGATAATATAAAGAAATTTTCTTATTAGAATCAACTTTTTCATTAATCAATGATATTTTATATTTTTCAGAACGTTGTTCAAAAATTTCAAGTGCATGAGAATAAGAAACTATTTTATTAGAAATATCATATTTTTTTCTGATAAGATGTTTCATGTTATTTTCTAGTAAAGTAAGGTCTTTTTCGGACATTTTATTATCTAGATCTATATCACAATAAAAACCATTATTCGAAATATTACTTTCAGCAATCTGAGAAATAGGCCATATATTTTTAATGGCATAACTTAATAGTTGGACACAAGAATATCGAATAACATTTAATGCTTTATGATCTTTATGATTAATAAATTCTATAAAAGAATCTTTATTTACTAAAGTATGTAGATTAGCAAAATTATCATTGATAGAAATTGCAATAAGAGATTTTAATATACTAGGTTTTTTATTTTTTATAATATCTACTAACAAAACTGAATGCTCGTACACTTGATGGCTTCCATCAGAAAATCTTATTACAGGCATTCTTAAATCCTTAATTAAAATTTTAATTATTTATTATCTATAAAACTGAATAATTACATGTGATGTATTTTTATACAAAAAAAA
>NZ_CP034870.1:120134-130627 GCF_005081185.1 Buchnera aphidicola (Lipaphis pseudobrassicae) | reverse complement strand
ACAGCGTCTGCTAATTGTTTGATAATTAAAGTACTATCTTTCCAATTTAAACAAGCATCAGTAATTGATTTTCCATAAATTAATGGTTGATTATCAATTACTTTTTGGAAACCTTCTTCTAAAAAACTCTCAATCATAACACCAAATATAGATTTAGAACCATGAGAAATTTGATATGCAACAGATTCAGCAACATTTTTTTGACGAATATGTTCTTTTAAACAATTTCCATGACTAAAATCAATCATTAAATATTCTGATAAATTAAACTCACGCAAATGTTTTATTGCTGATTCAACATCATCAGCGTGATAATTAGGAGAACTTCCTCCTCGCATAATTATATGTCCGTATGGATTACCACTAGTATGATTAATAGTCATTTGTCCATCTTTATTAGGAGCTAAAAATAAATGACGAACTTTTGCTGCACGAATTGCATCAATTGCAATACGTATATTTCCATCTGTACCATTCTTAAAACCTACTGGACATGATAGTGCAGAAGCCATTTCTCTATGAATTTGACTTTCTGTAGTTCTAGCTCCAATAGCACCCCAACTAATTAAATCTGCAATAAATTGTCCTATGACCATATCAAGAAATTCTGTTGCTGCTGGCATTCCTAATGCATTGATATCTAACAATAACTTACGAGCTACAGCTAATCCATGATTAACTCGAAAACTACCATTTAAATCTGGATCTGAAATTAATCCTTTCCATCCAACAACTGTTCTTGGTTTTTCAAAATAAGTGCGCATTATAATTTCAAGACGATCTTTATATTTTACACGTAATTCATATAATCGATGTGCATATTCTACTGCAGCAATAGGATCATGAACTGAACATGGACCTATTACAACAAGCAATCGAGCATCTTCTCCAGTCATAATACGAGCAATATTTTGTCTTGTTGTTATAACATTATCCATTATCTCTGAAGTTATAGCATATTGCTTTGCTAATTCAGATGGAGTAATTAATGGATCAATTCGTATGGTACGTAGTTCATCTGTTTTTTTCATTTTGTTCTCTAAATGAATTTTTTCTGGAAAGAATAGCAAGATGTGATAAAAATCACGAAAAACTAACTAGTCATAAGTTCATATTTCTAATATTTTATGAATGTTCTTAATAGAAAAAATTTCATAATATTAGAGAGAATAAATTTTTATTAATACACTTTAAATAATATGACAGAAATTTTAAATAAAAAAAAAGATAAAATCTTTAAATACATAATATCATTATAGTCATACTATTAATTTTATTCTTAATAACTATGAAATATAATTAAACTATTTTTTTATGTTATCATATTTTATGATGATATTTAATTAAATATATACTGTATATATATATTCATTAATCTTTTTTTAGGGACGCATTCTTTAAAAAAGAATCAATAGAAATATCATAGATCCATGATATTATTAAACGATAAAATATTACTAATACTACAGGTCCTATGAATAAACCAATCATCCCAAAAGCTAATAAACCACCAATAACCCCAGATAAAATTAATAAAATAGGTAAATCAGCACCCATTCGTATAAAAAATGGTCTAAGTATATGATCAAGTATGAAAACAAGACAACTCCAAATTAATAATATTGTCCCCCAAGTAGTATTATTGTGCCAATATAGCCATATAATTGATGGTACTAATATTGGTAATGGTCCTATTTGTATCAAACAAGAAAAAACGATAATTATCATTAATAATGCCCAATAAGGAACCCCAGAAATTAATAATCCTATACCAGATAATATCGCTTGAATTAACGCTGTTACTGCTACACCTAATGCAACCGCTCTTACTGCTTGAACGGCTAATAAAATTATAGCATCTCCATTTTTTGAACTAAGACGTAATGCAAAATAGCGTATAGCATGACTAACTTTTTCACCATTCCAGTATAAAAGCACACTAAATAATAACATTAACATTAAATGCATAAAAAATAATCCGCAATTTTTAGCTTGACTTATAAAAAATTCAGTAGTACGTCCCATATAAGGTTTAACTTCTCGAATTAATTCACCTCCATCACCAGCTAATAACTCTTGATAACTAATAAATATTTTTTTACCAATAAGTGGAATATCTTGAAGCCATATTAATTCTGGAAATTCTAAAGTATTTGAACGAAACCAATGAATTAGAGGAATACTTGTTGCAATTAAACTATTTACAACAAAAAAAACTGGAATTATAAATAATAATAACAAAATAATAGTCATACTTGCTACTGCAAGTAAACGTTTTCCCCATAAAAAATATTGTATTTTTAACATCATAGGCCAGGTAGCAATAACAATCATACTAGCCCAAGAAAATCCTAATATAAATGGATGAATTACTATAAAGCTTATTACACTCATAGCAATAATAAATATTAGTGATAAAATAGACTGCGATAAATCCATCTTTTCTTTTGGATTTTGCATATAGTTATTTCACCTCAATATTTTTATATTATAAATAATTTTTTATAGAAAATGATTTAACTTTATGAGACAAAAACATTTTTTTATAAATATATAATATAATTATAACATTAAATTTTATAAAAATAATTAACAAAAATAATATTCTTTAACCCTGAAATATATATATAATAAAAATAAAATCTAAAACAACGTTTTCAACAAACATTTTTTATAAAAAAGAATAATATGATGAAAAATAATAATGCTAATATTTACTTTCCTAATAAAAACGAATGGAAAGGTTTTTCAATAACTGATAATGCTATAAAACAAATTTTGTTCTTAATAAATTCCCATACTGATAACAAAGGAATAAGATTGGGTATAAAAAAATCTGGATGTGCAGGATTTCGCTATACCATGGAATTAATTAAAAAATCAGAATTAAAACAAGAAAAAAATAAAGAAGAAAAAACATTTACTTATAAAAATATTTTCATCTGTATTTCTTCTAAAGAAATGCCATTTTTAGAGGGAATTAAAATAGATTTTATAAAAAATCATATTAATAGAGTATTTAAATTTTATAATCCTAAATTAGAAAAATTTTGTGGTTGTGGAGAAAGTTTTTCAATTGATTAAAAAAATCTACCAACAAAGTAAACAATGATTTTTTTTACCTCTAGATAACAATGTAAATTTTCCAAATAATTTATCTTTATTTTCAAATAGATGATTTTGTTTAATTTTTTTAGTATTAATAGATATAGAATTTGCAGAAATCATCTTTTTGGCTTGTGTTCTAGATGTTGCTAAAGAAGACAACACTAATGCTTCTTGTAAATCTTTTATCATACTAATATTAATTGAAGGAATACCATCTTGTTTTAGTTGTTCGAGATCAGATTTTTGAATCTGATGAATTTTTTTAAAAAAAAGAAATTCAGTAATTCTTTCTACTGCTAATAATTTTTCTTCTCCATGTACCAAACGAGTGATATTCTTAGCAAGAAAAATTTTATCATTGATGATTTGGTTTTTAATATATTTTTGTTGTTCTCTTTTTTGAATTTCTAATATACTAACAAAAGTAAATATTTTTAAGAAATAATAAATATTAGAATCATCTATATTCATCCAAAACTGATAAAATTTATAAGGACTAGTTTTGTTCGCATCTAACCAAATAGTTCCTAATTCTGTTTTTCCAAATTTAATTCCATTAGATTGAGTCAATAGTGGAACCGTTAAACCATATACTTCTTTTTTCATTTTACGATTAATTAAATGCATTCCAGAAGAAATGTTACCCCACTGATCTGCTCCTCCAATTTGAAGATATACTTGGTATCTCTTGTGTAAAATAAAAAAGTCATATGCTTGTAATAAAGTATAAGAAAACTCTGTAAATGAAATTCCTTGATCAGGTCTTGAAATACGTTGTTTTACTGCTGATCGATTAATCATAGTGTTAATTGAAAAATATTTTCCAACTTCACGTAAAAAAGACAAAATGTTCATTTCTTTAAACCATGTATTATTATTTAATAATACAGCACTATTTTGTCCACAATTAAAATCTAAAAAATAAGCAATCTGTTTACTAATCTTTTCAGTCCAAATATTAATAATATTAATATGATTTAAATCTCGCTCTTTTTTTTTAAAACTAGGATCTCCAATTAAACTAGTAGCTCCACCTATTAATACAATAGGTTTATGCCCCTCTATTTGAAATCTTTTTAACGTAATTAGAGGTAAAAGATGACCTATATGTAAACTTTCTTCTGTAGGATCAAAACCACAATAAAGAGATATAGAATTATTTTGAATGAGTTTATTTAAATTGTCTTCATTTGTAATATGAGATATTAAACCTCTATTTCGTAGTATGTTAATTAAATTAAATTCACTCATTAAAACCTCTTTTTTTAAGATTATATTTTAAAAAATATATTTTTTGTGGTTTAATTTTTTATATTTTGTTATATAAATATTTTAAGCTAATTTTAGTTTAGCTTCAATAAGTAAAATATAATATTTTTCTTTTTTAAAAAAATATTTATTATTTTAATTAGGATCAATCTCTATGAACCATTTTATTCTTTTTGAAATGGGAAAAAGATTAATTATTTCTATAGATTGATTTAACAACTTATTAAGTTGTATACGTGAAGTAAATTGAACTAATAACTGATAAAACTGCTTTTTTAATTGCAATATAAAAATAGGATGAGGTCCTACAAACCAAATCGCAATGCTATATTTAGTGGATTGTTTTATGAAAATTTCACGAATTAAATTTAAAAATATAATATTTTTTTCTGGATTTTTATTTTCAGAATAAATAACAACCTGACAGCTCCAAGGTGGTAAAAAAAAATTTTTTCTGACTAATAATGTTTGATTTGCAAAAACATTATACGTGTTATTACATAGTTCTTTTAAATTAATATTTTCTAAATATGACGTTTGTATTATGATTTTAGATAGTGTTTTTTTATATTTAGTTAATTGAATTAAGTTAAAATAAAATTGTGCAAAATATTCTAATTTTCGGAATTTAAAAGAAAAAAAATAATTATCAATAGAAGTTAAAGCAATCAAGCTAACAAAAGGAAAATAATAATTTTGAACAATTTTTTCTGTTGTAAAAATAATGCAAGGACTAACAATAGAAAAATCAAAACAATTTTTATTAAACATATTTTTATTAATATCTTTCTTATTTAATAAGAAAAAAATTATTCTATCAGGAAAAATATTTTGTATAATATTTTTTATTTTTTCTATACTTATCTTTATTACAATTAAAGACAAACAACCACAATTATAACAAAATGAAGGTATTCCAATTTTTATTAAACAAAATTTACAAAATAAAACATTACGATATTGATTTAATTCAAAGTAAACATGACAGTTATTACATTTAAATATTGATCCACATCTATTACATTTTAATAAAAAAAATAAAAAATTTACTTGATTAAAAATCAATAATACTTGTTTTTTTTCATAATTTTGAATGATTTCGTTAATCAAAGTTAACGAAAGACCAAATCTTATTCTTTCCTGTTTTAAATTAATAATGCTATTATTATATTTTATAATATGATTCAATTTGTTTGTAGTTATATAAAAACATTTTTTAGATAATATGTTGTATAAAGTTTTCAATGAAGGTGTATCTGAGTCTAAAATTATTGGTATCTTTTCCTTATAAGCTCGAAATATTCCTATATCCCTAAAATTATAACTACATTGAATAATATTTTTATAATTTAAATTATGTTCTTCAAAAAGAAGAATTATACCTAATTTTAAAAAAGGTAAAAAAATACTTTTATTTGTTCCTATAACAATAGAATTTTCACCTTTTTTTGTTCTTATCCAATTTTTTAAATACTTAGTATTTGACAATTCTGAGTGAATACTATCGATAGTAACATCAAAAAATTTTTTTAAAAAAACTACCATTATATTTATATTTTTAATATGAGGAACCAAAATCAAAATTTGCATTTCTTTATCTAATACTGTTTTAATTAGATGTAAATAAAATTTAATTTTTCCATATAAATTATGTTTAGAAAACAACCAAGATGAAAAATTTTTTTTTATTAAAATTTTATCAATAATAGTTAGATATTTTCTATTTAAGAAAATTCTTCTTTTACTTTTAAAAGAAGGTTTTTTAATAAAAGAAGATGAGTTTAAAATATCTAATTTACATAATCCTTGATTGTGTAGCTTCTTCAAAATAAATCTAGATAAATTATGTGTTTTTAATTCGAAACTTAAAATACTTTGTTTTTTTAAAAAAAGTAAAGTATAAAATTGTTTTTTTCTTTTTTTAAAATTAGCAAAATTACTTTCTTTTCCTTTTTTTGTAATGCTCCATTTATAGATAATTTTATCCTTTACAACAGAATCACTAAATAATTTTTTTGGTAAAATAGAAAAAAAAACAATACCAATAGGACAATAATAATTTCTACTTATCCATATTAAAATATCTAATACTAAACTGGTATAAAAAGACTGATTATCAATCATTTTTTTTGCATATTTTAAATTTAATTGAGTTTTTTCTGTTTGTATCACAAAAGCAATTACAATACCTATCATATATTTAGAACGAAAAGGAACAAGTATTCGACCACCAATAACAGGAAATGCTGAATTAGGAGGCATAATATATTCAAAATATCTTCTAATTGGTAAAGGTAAAACAACTTTTACAATAATCACTTTCATACCTATAAAAAAATATATTATTTTTTTTCTTTGAATTCACAAAACTTATCTATTAAACATATATTACATTTAACTTTTCGTGCAGTGCAAATATATCTACCATGCAAAACAAACCAAAAATGGATTTTCGATTTAAAAACAGCAGGAACTACTCTATTTAATTTTTTTTCAACCTCTTTTACATTTTTACCACTAGCAAAATTAGTACGATTAGATACTCTAAAAACATGTGTATCAACAGCAATAGTTTTTTTTTTAAATAATATATTTAAAATAATATTAGCTGTTTTTCTACCAACTCCAGGAAAAGATTCTAGATCATTACGATTTTTAGGAATGTAACCTTGATATTTAGTAACTATTAAAAAAGAAGTTCTAATAATATTTAATGCTTTAGTATGATATAAACCAACATGTTTAATATAACTTTTCAGTTCTTCTAAACCCAACAGTAAAATACTTTCAGGAGTATTAGCAACACTAAATAAAACTTTAGTAATTTTATTTACCATAAGATCAGTAGATCTAGCCGAAAGCATTACAGATAGTAACAATTCAAAATCTGAGGTAAAAATTAGCTCTGTATTGGGATTAGGATTATGTTTTAAAAATAAAGATAAAATATTATAACGTTTCTCTTTGTTCATATTGATATCATATTTTATTTTTTTAAACAGCATTTTAAATTATTTAAGATAGTATTTTTTTTGTTATATAAATCTATATAATTTTTCATAGCAATTATACAACCTAAAATAAAGAAACCACCTGGTGGTAAAATAGCCAAAATTATAGTAGAATCTTTGTCTAGTATTTTTATAAAAAAAGAGGGATCTACACTTAAAATGATTTTATTTATTCCAAAAAATAATGTTCCATGACCTAATATTTCACGTATGGAACCAATTATAAACATAGCACAAGTTGCACCTAAACCTATTGAAATTCCATCAAAAAAAGATAGACATATAGAACTTTTATAAGCTATAAGGTCCGCTCTTCCAACAATAATACAATTAGTAACTATTAGTGGAATAAAAATACCTAATGATCGATACAAATCAAATTGATAAGCATGAATTAACATTTCTATAGATGTAACAATAGAAGAAATTAACATCATATAAATAGGAATTCTTATATCTTTAGGTATTATTTTTTTTAACATAGAAATTATAGTATTTGTAATTGTTAAAACCAAAGTAGTTGTTATTCCCAATCCAATTGCATTAACAGAACTAGTAGTCATCGCTAACACTGGACACAATCCTAACAATTGAACTAAAGAAGAATTGTTTATCCAAAATCTATTTTTTAAAAAAGTTTTTATTTTAATAAACATTTATTATTTAAAATTTTAAAATTGATGGTATGTTTTTAATAAAAATAACTGTTCTTTTGACCGAATTAGTCACTGCTTGTGGAGTTATTGTAGCTCCTGTAAATTGTTCAATGTCACCTCCGTATTTTTTTAATGTACAATTCTTATCGTTTATAGAAGAAATATGCATACCAGAAAATTTGGTAATCCAATTAGAAATAGATAATTCAATTTTATCTCCAATTCCTGGAGTTTCCCGATGAGATAATACTCTTACACCAATAATTGTTCCATTAAAATACGCTGCTACTAACATGTTAATAGAACCAGAATAACCATCAGGAGCAGTTGTTTCAATCACAGCTCCTTTTGGTTCGTTTTTTTGGTTAAATAATAACCATAAATTATGATTTTCAAGATTTCCTAAAGATTTATTTTTTATTTGATATAATTTTATATTGAATTCATTTAATATTTTTAAAGATAACACTTGTTCTAATAAAAGTTTTTTTTCTTTTTCATTTTGAAGAACTATTTGAGTTTTTGTGATTTTATTTATAAAAATTATAGTCGAAATAGAAACAATAGAAAAAAAACTAATTAAAAAAGCATTTTTTAATATTTTTTTAAGCATATTTATATATTATTATGACCATATCCAGACGTTTTAGTACAATAATCTATTAATGGAACTAGCATGTTTGCAAATAAAATTGAAAAAGCTATACCATCTGGATAATCAGTATAATTACGAATAATCCAAGTCAAAACAGCAACAACCATACCAAATATTATTTTTCCTATATTAGTACAAGAAGTAGTAACTGGATCCGTAGCAATAAAAAAACTACATATCATTGTTCCTCCAGAAAAAAAATGTACTAATGGAGACAAAAAAAATTCTTTTGAGATCAAAAAAGAAAATATTGATAATGTTCCTAAAGTAATTAAAAAACTTACTGGAATACGCCAACAAAATATTTTTTTTAAAAATAAAAAAATACCTCCTAAAAAAAAACTTATATTTATATATTTCCAGCTATCTTGAAAGGTGATATCTTGAAATTGATAATTATCTAAAACATCATCATTTTTTAAATGATATTTTGTTTTAAAGCAGTTTAAAGGAGTCGCTTCGGTGAACATATCAGGAAACATATTTACATTAACATTTTTAATATCATTGATATCATTATTCAAAAAAATAATATTTACAGATTGTTTAATATCTTTAAAAACAGAAAAGTGCGAATTACTTCCACTCCAATTATTCATATAAACTGGAAAAGAAATTAATAATACTGCATAACCTAACATAGCAGGATTAAATATATTTTGACCTATTCCACCATATAAATGTTTAGCAATGACAATTGAAAAAAATACTCCAATAATCATCATCCACCAAGGAAGTAAAGAAGGAACACTAACTCCAAGTAAAACTGCAGTTAAAATAGAGGAATTATCATATAGATATATTTTTACGTTTTTTGAACGTATTTTTAATACTACTATTTCTAATAGTAAAGCAACTACTATTGCAAATAAAATTTGTATTAAAGTACCAAAACCAAAAAAATAACATTTAGCAATAATACCTGGAATACAAGATAAAATTACTAATAACATTATTTTTCTAACATCATAAATATCATTTACATAAGGAAAATTTATTTTTTTCATATTATCTGTAAATATAAAAGTAAATTGGTATAAAAGTTTATGTTTTTGCTTTCATACGTTCTATTGCTTCGTAAACTTTTTGTTTTCGCTTATTTTTTTCTTCTAAATTGCATATATTATTAATTATTTCTTTTTGCTTTAACAATCTTTTTTCTCTTTCTTTAAAACGTAAAAAAGATAGTTTTTTCAATCTATTTTCTATATTTATATCTTTAAGAATTTTTTTTTCTTTTTTAAAAAATTTCACTAGAGAAATATGACTAGGACAAACTTTTTCGCATGCTTTACATTCGATACAATCTAATACATTATATTCGCGTGTTTTTTCATGATTTTTATTTTTAGCATATAAATAAATTTGTTGAGGAAGCAAATTTACTGGACATACATTTGAACAATAACTACATCGAATGCAATTATAATGAACGATTTTTTTATACGTATCTTTTTTAAATTGAAGCCAAATAAAATTGGTTTTTTTTGATATACAATCATTTAAATTATAAATTTTTTTTCCCATAAAAGGACCTCCTAGATGTCCAGTGATATTAACATTCTTTTCATGTATTTTATGTTTAACAAGATGTTCTATTGGAGTTCCAATTCTCATCCAAAAATTTCCTGATAAACTTTTCTCGTCACTCAAAATAGTAACAATACGCTCAGTTAATGGTTCGCCATTTATAACTGCTCTTTTTATTGCATATATTGTAGCAACATTAAATACAAGACAACCTATATCAATAGAATGTTTATTATATGGTATTTCCTTTCCTATTAACATTTT
>NZ_CP034870.1:113594-120062 GCF_005081185.1 Buchnera aphidicola (Lipaphis pseudobrassicae) | reverse complement strand
CTTTGAAATTGAAGATACAATCTTGCATCCCATTAAAATATCACTGGCATAATTATTTATTAAACAATTATCTGATGTTATATAAGGTTCACTTTCTACTGCGTTTACAATTAAAGTATTTGCTTTATTCATACTTAACATTAATTTCTTTGCAGATGAAAACTGGCCGCCACCAAGACCAACAACACCTGATTGATAAATTTTTTTAATAAGTTTTTCAGAAGTACACATTTTATAGTGTTTAATAGGTTTTAATCTAATCCATTTATCTAAATAGTCAGGTATAATTATAATTTTTATATTTTTTTTTTCTTTATTAATAATAGTATTAGCAGAAAACGAAATATCTTCTATCCAACCTGAAGTAGGAGCATGTACAGGAACAGTATACTCATCTCCAAATGTTAAAGGTTGTCCACGCAGTATTTTTTGATTTACTTTTACACGTAATTGCTTATGAAAAAGATTGTTGCTTTCTATAAGCAAACAAAATTTTTTAGGAAGAGTTAAACTTTTTAATAAATAATCATTTGATTGTTTTTGTTTAAATAAACAATTTAATCCACCTTTAAAATTGTATTTTTTTTTATATTTAAAAAATTAAAAACTAATTCTTTCCATAATGCCATAGAAAAAATATGTTTTAGAACGCTTTTTTTACATAGTAATTTTATATATTTCATAATCATCTTTTTTTTATTTTAATGCAATTAGTTGGACAATGTAATAAACAAATATTACAACCTGTACAAAAATCTTGTAAAACTGTATGTATAAAATTAGGTGCTCCAACAATTGCATCTACTGGACAAAATAGAGCACATTTAGAACATCCAACACAATTTTTTTCATCAATCCATACAATATGATTAAATATTTTTTCATTTTTAACAAAAATACTTTTTGACGGTTTATCTATATTTAATAATTCAGAAATTTGTAATATAACATTACTTCCACCAGGAGTACATTTATCTATTTTTTCAGCATTATTAACGATTGCCATTGCATAAGGATGACAACCAGAATATCCACATTGAGCACATTGGCTTTGAGGTAGTAATTCATTAACAGCTTCTATAATAGGATTATTTTGTGATTGAAATTTATATGCAATAAAACTTAATATAACTCCAAATGAAAATGATAAAATACTAAAAATTAAAATTATCAACATAATTAAAATTTAACCAAACCTTTAAATCCCATAAACGCAATAGATATGATACTTATAGTTATTAAAACAATAGGTGCGCCTTGAAATGGCAAGGGAATATCAGATAATATTATACGTTCGCGTAAACCAGAAAAAATTATCATTACTAATGCAAATCCTAAAGATGCACTAATACCATAATATACAGATTCTAGAAATGTATGATTCAAGTATAAGCTAAATAATGGAATAGCTAAAACTGCACAATTCGTTGTAATAAGAGGTAGAAAAATTCCAAGTACTCGATATAGAATCGGACTAGTATGACGTAATATAATTTCTAAAAATTGAACACTAACTGAAATAATCAACATATAAGCTATAATTCTTAAATAAACTACATTCAAAGGTAACAAAATAAAAAAATTAACTAACCATAATAATATTGAAGACATTAGTACAACAAAAGTAGTAGCAAAACTCATTCCAATAGCGGTTTTTAATTTATTTGAAACGCCTAAAAATGGACATAAACCGAGAAATTTTACTAAAATAAAATTTTCTACTAGTACATTAGAAATAAAAAATAAAAAATAATGTTTCATTTATACATCTACCAAAATGAAATATGTTTAACTGAATTTTGAAAAAATCATTTTATAATTTAATATATTTTAAAAACATTGAATGTTTGGTCATTATAAAATATTAATATTTTTTTCATTAATTAATCGTTCTGTAGTATCTACAATAGTTTGTGTATAAAAATCGATTTCTATATTCATTAAACTACCATGTTTTTTATTTCTGATTGTTGTATGAAATAAAGTTTGTGGTATAATGTTTACACAGAATTTATCTTCAATAATATTTCCTACCGTTAAACTAATTCCATCAAGACAAATAAATCCCTTTTTAAAAATATATTTTTTTAAATTTTTATTTTTCAGTCTTAACCACAAAATATAATTATTATCAGAATTTAATATTTTAACAATTTCAACTGTATTTGTAACATGACCAGATATTATATGACCACCAATTTCATCTCCATATTTTACAGATCTTTCAATATTTACATTTTCTCCAATTTTTAAAAAACCTAAATTAGTACTTTTCAATGTTTCTTCTATAATATCACACATTATATAATAATTTTCAATTTTCTTAACCGTTAAACAACATCCATTATGTGCAATTGAATCACCTATTTTTATATTTTTACATAAAGTAGATGGTAACTTAGTAGTTAAATTATGAATTTTTTTTTTCTTTTTTATATCGAAAACAGTAGCAAATCCATCTACAATTCCTGTAAACATAAAGTTATCCTTAAAGATAATATTTTTTATTGCTTTTTTTAATTAAGATATATATTTTACATAAAAAAATAAAAAATTAAAATTTAATTATAATTAATTATTTTTATGAACATAAATTTTCATTGTTAATATTAAAAATATTTGTATATTATATTAATAATAATATATAATTTAAATCATAAAGATATAATAACATATTAAACATATACGTTCGTAGCTCAACTGGTTAGAGCGCTACCATGACATGGTAGAAGTTAGTGGTTCAAGTCCACTCGAACGTATTAAAATAATTTACAAACTATTTGATTTTGATTAAAAATATAATAACACAGCTTAAAAATAAATTGTTCTTAGTAGCTTATAGTGGTGGATTAGATTCTACAGTACTTCTGCACCAATTAATTATAGCAAAAAAAACAATTCCCGATATAAAAATACGTGCTATTCATATTAATCACAATCTTACATCATTTTCACAAAAATGGATAAAACACTGTAAAAAATACTGTGAAAAAAATAAAATACCATTAATTGTTAAAAATATTTTTTTTGATGAACAAATAAATAATACTGAAGAAAAATTACGAATAAAACGATATAATATTATTTATAATAATTTACTTTTAAAAGAAGTACTACTAACAGGTCATCATATGAATGATCAATGTGAAACCTTTTTTTTATCTCTAAAAAGAGGTAGTGGTCCAACTGGACTATCAAGTATGTCTTTTAAAACAATGTTAGGTGACAAAAAAATTATTCGACCGTTTTTAAATAAAACGAGAAAAGAATTAGAATTCTTGGCTAATTATCACCATTTAAATTGGATTCAAGATTTTAGCAATTTT
This sequence comes from Buchnera aphidicola (Lipaphis pseudobrassicae), assembly GCF_005081185.1. Classification (GTDB taxonomy): domain Bacteria; phylum Pseudomonadota; class Gammaproteobacteria; order Enterobacterales; family Enterobacteriaceae; genus Buchnera; species Buchnera aphidicola_AD. Next base: position 116,736 of record NZ_CP034870.1, on the reverse strand, counting down.
AATACTAATTATGATCGTAATTATATAAGACATAAAATTATTCCAGAGTTAGAAAAAAGATGGCCTTTTTTCTTAAAAAATTGTTTTCGTACTATCAAAATATGTCAAAAAGAAACAATTTTACTAAATAACTTTCTTCTTGAAAAAATTCAAAATTTTGTACAATCAGATAACTCTTTAAACATTAAAACTTTTAAAAATATAAAAAAAGACATGTGCACTGCATTAATAAGACGATGGATAGCATTGCAACAAATCAAAATGCCATCATACAAAAATATTGAATGTATATATGATCAAATTATTTTTAGCCGTGTAGATGCAAACCCAAAAATAAAAATAGAAAAAAATGAAATTAGGCGTTATAAACAATCACTGTATTTTATAAAAACACAACCAATTGTAAAAAATACTTTTTTATTTTGGCATAAAAAAAACAATAAACTTTTTTTACCTAATGATTTAGGATATTTAGTACAAAATGATCAAGGTATAAGTCTTCCTAAACCTAAAAAAAGCGAATTAATTAATATCCGTTTTCAATATGAGGGAAAAATTTTAATTTTAGGAAGAAATAAAACAAGAAAAATAAAAAAAATATGGCAAGAAAAAAATATTCCTCCTTGGTTACGTAACCAAATCCCATTATTATTTTATAACGATGATTTTATTAGTGCTTTAGGAGTATTTATCGTTGATATAAAACATAAAAACAAAGAAACATGGAAAATATCATGGCAAAATGATTTAAAACCAACTAATAAAAAGTTTTTATTTTATTAAAATTTTCTATAATTTGGATGTAAAACATTTACTTATTTGTATAGATTAATCATTTGCATAAATTAATCAATTCATTAATTTTTTCATAACTAATCCGTTGATATAATGGAGTAAATTTTTTTATTTTATGCTGTAATAAAGGATTTTGAATACTTTCCCAAGTTAAACTTGATATCAAAAAAGATTCTGTTTTAATTGCAAGATCAGGCAATATTGGTTTTAAAAACACCATTACTATTCTAAATAAATTTATTCCTATAGTACAAATTTCTTGTAATTTATTATTTCCTTTCTTTGGTTTAATTTTCCATGGTTTTTTTTCATTAATATATTGATTGGCTCTATCTATTAATCGCATAGATTCTTGTACAACTAAATTAAATTCACGATTTTCTAAATAATATCGTATAATACTACCTTTAGAGATAAAATATTTATATATTTTAATATCACTTAATTTATCAGATAAATATTTATCAAAATATTTTTCTAAAAAACTAGCACTTCTAGAAGCTAGATTAACTAATTTATTTACAATATCACTATTTATTTTTTGAACAAAATCTTCTAAATTCATTTCAACATCATTTATATTGTTCGATAATTTACTAGCATAATAATACCGTAAACTATCTGAATCAAAACACTTGATCCAATTTTCTGCTTTTATTAATCCAATACTACGTGATTTTGATAGTTTTAATCCATTCATGGTAAGATGACCATGAACAAAAATACCATTAGGTTTTCTCAAAGAAACTGCTTCTAATATTGAAGGCCAAAATAAAGTATGAAAATAAATAATATCTTTTCCAATAAAATGATATAATTCATAATCAGATGTTTTATTCCATAATTCATTAAAATTCAATTTTTTATTTTTATAACAAAGATTTTTAAAAGCACTAATATAACCAATAGGAGCATCTAACCAAACATAAAAATATTTTTTAGGAAATTTTGGTATCTTAAATCCAAAATATGGAGCATCTCTAGAGATTCCCCATGATTGTAAACCTGTTTTCAACCATTCTTCTGTTTTCTTTATCACTGATTTTTCTAAGACACCAGAATATATCCATTTTTTTAACATATCACTAAAAAACGGCAAATCAAAATACAAGTGCTTAGTATTCTTTAGAATAGGTTTTTTCCCAGAAATTACAGATATAGGATCAATCAATTCTATTGGTTCATAAGTTGCACTACATATTTCACAATTATCTCCATATTGATTTTCAGCATGGCAGATAGGACATTTTCCTTTAATAAATCTATCTGGAAGAAATATTTCTTTTATATCATCAAAAAATTGAAAAATTTTTTTTTCTTTAATTAAACCTTTTTCGTTTAGAGTTTTAAATATTTTTCTTAATAAGTATAAGTTTTCTATACTATGTGTAGAGTGATAGTTATCATAAGAAATTTTAAAATTTAGAAAATCTTTTTCATGTTCTTTTTTCACTTGCTTAATCAAATTATTTGAAGATATCCCTAAATTTTCAGATTTTAACATAATAGCAGTTCCATGAGCATCATCAGCAGAAACAAACCATACTTCATGACCACACATTTTATGATAACGTACCCAAATATCTGCTTGTATATGTTCAAGCATATGGCCTATATGAATAGATCCATTTGCATACGGTAAAGCACAAGTAACTAAAATTTTTCTAAAAATATTAGACATAATGTTATACTTATTTAAAATAATACATATAATATACAAAATAAAATCAATCGTAAACTATTCTTTGTATTAGAAAAATTTTATTCTTTATTAATACGACTTGGTATCACTCCATTTTGAGTTTTATATTTCGATTCACGACGAACATTATAAGGAAGTGATACTGATTGAGAAAGAATTTCAAAGCTTAAAGCTGCTATTTTCATTTTAGGACATAATCCCAAAGTTAATTTTCCAGCATTAAAAATTTCTAATACAATATTACCTTTCCATCCTGGATCGATACGATGTGCAGTAGCGTGAATCATTAAACCTAAACGAGCTAAAGAAGAACGACCATCTAACCAACCAACTAAATTATTTGGGATAGTGATATTTTCAAAAGTAGAAGAAAGTATTAAAGAACCAGGTTGTAAAAAAAAAGGTTTTTCTTTAGAAAAAATAATTTCATCACTCATAACTTCTTTTAATGCTGTATTTATATTTTCTTTTGAATCACTCAAATCAACGCAAGATCTAATATGATCATAAAAAAAACGAAATTTATCGCTTAAATGTATATCAACAGTAACACCATGAATTAATTTTTTTTGAGGATATGGTTCAATAATTAATTTTTTTCTTTTCAACCATTTCTTAATTTCTTTATCACATAAACGCATTTTT
>NZ_CP034870.1:101098-113510 GCF_005081185.1 Buchnera aphidicola (Lipaphis pseudobrassicae) | reverse complement strand
ATAAAAAAATGTTAATAATTTTGATTTTTTTGAGATTAAAATTATTTTTTTTCTGACCAATTCGTATGAAAATAACCAGATTTATCAGTTCTTTGATAAGTATGTGAACCAAAATAATCTCTTTGAGCTTGTATAAGATTAGCTGATGAATTTACGGTACGATAACTATCATAATATGATATTGCTGCAGAAAAAGTAGGAACAGAAATACCATATTTTATTGATTGAATCACAACGTTACGTAATGAAATTGCATATTCATTAGCAATTTTTGAAAAATAAGGTGTTAATAACAAATTAACTATTTTTGTATTACTAGAATATTCTTCTGCAATTTTTTGTAAAAAATTTGCTCGGATAATACATCCAGATCTAAAAATTTTAGCAATTTTATCATATTTTAGATTCCAAGAATATTTATCCGAAGCTCTTTTTAATTGAGAAAAACCTTGGGCATAAGAAATAATTTTACCTAAATATAAAGCACGTCTCACTTCTTCAATAAAACTACTTTTATCTTTAATAAACACTTCTGTATTAGGTTTTTTTAATATCTTAGATGCAGATATGCGTTGCTCTCTAAGAGAAGATAAATAACGTGAAAAAACAGATTGAGTAATTAGTGAAAGTGGTTCACGAAACTCTAAAGCATTTTTACTAATCCATTTTCCTGTACCTTTATCTTCTGCAATGTCTAAAATAAAGTCTATTAAATAATTGTTATTCTCATCTTTTTTAAGAAAAATATCTTTTGTTATATCAATTAAATAACTGTTTAACTCTCCTTTATTCCATTCAGAAAATGTATTTGCTAATTCTTTATTATTCATATTTAATAAATGTTTCAATAAAAAATATGACTCTGCAATTAATTGCATGTCACCATATTCAATACCATTATGTATCATTTTTACATAATGTCCCGAACCATTAGGACCAATATAACTTACACATGCTTCATGTTTGAATTTAGCTGATATCTTTTTTAACATAGAAGATACTAATTTATATGCTTTTTTTTGACCTCCAGGCATAATTGATGGACCAGTTAATGCACCTAGTTCACCTCCAGAAACACCCATTCCAATAAAATTAATACCATATTTAGATAATTCATTGCTTCTTCGGATAGTATCTTTATAAAAAGTATTTCCTCCATCAATTAATATATCTTCTTCTTCTAAATAAGGAATAATTGACTCAATAGTTTCATCAGTTGCTTTACCCGATTGAACCATTAATAAAATACATCTAGGTTTTACAAGTGAATAAATAAACTCTTTAATAGAAAAATATGGAAAAATTTTTTTTCCGATATTTTTATTAACTACCTCTTCTGTGATTGATTTTGTTCTATTGTATATGGATACAGTATAATTTTTACTCTCAATATTTAATGCTAAATTCCGTCCCATTACTGCCATTCCTACAACACCAATTTGTTGTTTTGACATTTTTTTCTCCAACTAAAAAACATTTTTTAAATGTATTTAAAAAAAATTATTTTTTATATAAAATTTTTATAATAAATGATATTATAACTATTTTTCGTTTATTAAAAATAAAATATTCAAATAAAATTTTGTATTATATTATGAACTTTTAAAATAAAAAGAAAAAAGTTTACTTAATATCTAATAAATTTAAAAATTATTAATAGATGATATATTGAATATAATTGATTTTTTGACATTGAAATACATAAGTTGATTTTTTAGTATTTTTTACTTTATTAACATTATATAAATATTATTTTTTAATCAAAATTACTATTGTTTTTCATTTCTTTTTCTTAAATTATTCAGTACTGTATTAAAAGTTAAATTTTGATCGTGTAACAATACAATTAAATGATAAATTAAATCTGAAGTTTCATCTATTAGTTCATTTTTATTTTTTTTCATCGCCGCCAATATTGTTTCTATAGCTTCTTCACCAACTTTTTGCGCAATACGACTCGTTCCAGATTTATATAAATGAGTTGTATAGGAATTACTTACATCTAATTTTTTTTTATTTTCTATAATATTTTCTAATTTATCAAGAAAATTTACATTATATTCATCTGAAAAAAAACAGCTTTTATTTCCTAAATGACAAGTTTTTCCTATGGATTTTACTATTACTAAAAGTGTGTCATAATCACAATCCGTAAGAACTTTAAGGACTTTTAAATAATTTCCTGATTTTTCTCCTTTAACCCATAAACGATTCTTAGTACGAGAGTAAAATGTTACTAAACCATTTTCTTGAGTTTGTAATAAAGCTTCTTTATTCATATATCCATGCATTAATACTTCATAAGAGCAAGAATCTTGCACTATCGCAGGAAGCATTCCATTAGTTTTAGTCCAATTAAGATTTGATAATTTTTTTTCGTTTAACATACTCTAATCTCTATTCCTTTTTCAATTAAAAAATTTTTTAACTTTTTTATATTTACTATATTTTTATGAAAAACAGATGCAGCTAATACTCCATCTACCTTAGAATAATGTAAAGCATCATAAAAATGATTCATATTTCCAGCACCTCCTGATGCAATTAAAGGAACTTTACAAATAGACCTTATTTCATTTAGTTGCAAAAGGTCATAACCTTTTTGTAATCCATCTTTATTCATCATGTTTAAAACAATTTCACCTGCTCCTTTTTTTTGAACTTTTTTTACCCAATCAACAGTTCTCCAATTAGTTTGATAAGTTTTATTCATATCACCTGTATACTGTTGTACCATATAACACTGTTTTGAATTATCATACCAAGAATCTATACCAACTACTGTACATTGAACACCAAAACGATCTGAAATTTTTGTAATTAAATTAGGATCTTGTAAAGCTGAAGAATTAATTGATATTTTATCTGCACCACTAGATAAAATATTTTTTGCATCTTCTACACTTTTAATGCCTCCAGCAACACAAAATGGTATATTTATTACTTCAGCAATTTTTTCGATCCATCTTCTATTAACTAATTTATTTTTTGTTGCAGCAGTAATATCGTAAAATACTAACTCATCTATACCATTTTCTGCATAACGTTTAGAAAGTGGTATTATACTACCTACAACTTCATGATTTTGAAACTGCACTCCTTTTACCACTAAACCATTACTAACATCAAGGCATGCTATTATTCGTTTTGCCAACATTTTAATGCTTCCTTTATAGTAAATTTTTTTTCTAATAAAGCACGACCTATAATAACATTTTGAACTCCAGTTTTTTTTAAAGTAAGAATATCTTGTAATTCTGATATTCCTCCAGAAGCTTGAAATTCTATTTGTTTAAAAGATTGTACAATTTCTGTATATAGTTTAACATTTGGACCTAATAATGTGCCATCTTTAGATATATCAGTACATAATACATGTTTTAAATTATCTGATAAAAAATACTCTATAATTTCTTCTAATGAATAATCAGTTTTTTTTTGCCATCCATGAATGTATATTTCTTTTTTACTACTACGACTGATATGAATGTCTAATGCTAAAACAATTACATCCGAACCGTAACGTTTCAACCATTCTTTTACCTTACTTTTATTTAATATACAAATAGAACCGATAACTACTCTTTTTGCACCAAGATTTAAAAGCATTTCTATATCTTGTTCATTTCTTATACCTCCTCCAATTTGTATAGGAATAGTGCTATAAGAAAGTATTTTTTTTAATAGTTCTAATTGTCTGCTTTTAATATTTTTTGCTCCATCTAAATCTACTAAATGAACAAGTTTAACTCCTTTCAATGCATATTCTTTTAGAGAACTATGTAAATTTATATCATAATTTTTTTGATGGTAATAATTTCCTTGATATAAACGTACTGCTTTACCGTTAATTAAATCAAATGCAGGAATAATCATTATATCTCCAAAAAATTCTTTAATAATTGAGAACCTATATCACCAGATTTTTCTGGATGAAACTGAACTCCAAAAAAATTATTTTTTTGTATAATTGAGCTAAAATTAATACCATAATTAGTAGTAGATAAGGAATATTTACTAACGGGAACTATATAACTATGAACAAAATAAAACCTTGAATAATTTGGTATAAACTTAAACAAAGGACTTGGTTTATTTAGTGCAATTTTATTCCATCCTATATGAGGTAAAGATAACTTATCAGTTTTTAAACGTAACACAGAAGATTTAATTATATCAAGTGTTTGAACACCATCACATTCTTCACTAAAGGTACAAAAAAGTTGCATTCCAAGACATATTCCTAAAATTGGATTTGTAAACTCTCTAATAATATTAACAAGCTTTTTTTCAAATAACACCTTCATGACTGCTGCAGCCGTACCTACGCCAGGTAAAAAAATTTTCTTAGCACGCATTACTATATCAGGTTCGGAAGTTATAATAGGATAATAACCTAGTTGTTTAATTGCTACTCTAATTGATGTTAAATTAGCACAATCAGTATCTAATACTACTATTTCATTCATTATAAGAATCCTTTTGAAGTTGGTAATTTATTTCCTTTTATTTTAATTGCTTGACGTAATGTACATCCAAAAGCTTTAAATAAACTTTCAATACAATGATGATCATTTTTACCTTCAGCATATAAATGAAGTGTAATTTTCATAGAATAAGAAAGAGAATAAAAAAAATGCTCAATCATATTAGTATTAAGATCACCAACCATTTTATAATTAAATTTTGCTTGAAATTTTAAATATGGACGATTTGATATATCTAAGATACAACTAGATTTACTTTCATCCATAGGAACGTAAAAACCAAATCTACCTAAACCATTCTTGTTTCCTAAAGCTTTTAATAAAACCTCTCCTAAAGTAATTCCTACATCTTCTATAGTATGATGATCATCAATATGAATATCACCTATAGCAAAAATATTCATATAAATTCCGCTGTGAACTGATAACTGTTCTAACATATGATCGAAAAACTTTATACCTGTATTAATCTTACTATTTTCTTCTGAATCTAAAAAAACTTGTATATGTACTTCTGTTTCTTTTGTTTTTCTGACAATTTCTGCATATCTATTATATTTTATAATTTGATTTGTAATATCAATCCAATTAAATTTATTTTCTTTGTATTGAATCCCTTTAATATCTATGTTTTTTGCTAATATCATATCTGTGTTACGATCACCGATAACATAACTACGTTTTTTATCTATTTTAGATAACCATGGTTTTACCATTTTTATCTTAGGTTTACGACACTCACAATTATCGTTTATTAAATGAGGGCAAATTAATATATCATCAAATAATATTCCTTCTGATCGAAAAATATCTAACATAAAAAAATGAGGTATATTAAAATTTTTTAATGGGAAAGTTTTACTACCTAATCCATCTTGATTAGTAACTATAATTAACTTATAATTAAACTTTATTAATTTACGTAATGAAGAAATAACATTTTTTTTAAAAACTAATTTAGTTATTGAATCCACTTGAAAAGTATCAATCGGTTCGTTAATTAATGTTCCATCTCGATCAATAAATAATAATTTATTTTTCATTAAAACCTCTTTTAGAAATGTTGTTTTTAGAAAAAATTTTAAGTTCTTCAATTAAACGTGAACATTCTAAACGTGTTCCTATTGTTATTCTTAAACATTTTTCTAAATTTTTTTTCTTATTTTGATTTCTTAAAATTATACCTTTGTCCCACAACATTTTAAAAATCTCTTCAAACATAAAAAATTTTACCAATAAATAATTAGCATGACTAACAAATATTTTTTCTACGCAAGAAATATTCTTTAATTTATTAATTAACCAAATACGATTGTTATTTAAATCTAATACTCTGCTTTCCATTAATTTAATAAAGTTTATATTTAAAGATTGAGTAGCTATATCAGAAACAGGTACAGATATTGGATAAGGGCTAATTACTTTATTCAAGATTTTAATAATATTTTTTTGTGCCAAAGTAAAACCACATCGTATTCCAGCTAAAGCAAATGCTTTAGACATTGTTCTTAAAATTACCAAATTAGAATATTTTTTCAAATAAGACACCATACTATCTTTAGGTGAAAATTCAATATATGCTTCATCTATCACAATTAAAGATTTATTTTTAGTGATTTCTAATAAAAAGATAAGATCTTGTTTTGAAATGATATTACCGGTTGGATTATTTGGATTGCAAATGTATATTAATTTTACTTGGTTTAAATTTGATTGAATATTTAATAAATCTAATTTCCAAGTATTTTGAAAAGTCGGTATTTCTTTCACTATTACATCAAATATTTTAGCGCTAATTTTATACATATCATAAGTAGGTGGACAATAAATAATAGCATCTTTTTTTGGTTTACAAAAAGCTTTTATTAATAATTCAATACCTTCATCCGCTCCTCTTGTTGCCAATACTTGATTAGGAAATATACCAACATAATCCGCGTAAGAAGAAATTAAATACCTAGGCTGACATTCTGGATAACGATTAAATATTTTTTTTTTTAATTTAAATTGAAAAGAAACAGGTGATTCATTTGCATTTAACCATATATCTCCATGCTCTCCTCCAATACGTCTTGCAGATTGATAAGGTTGTAATTCTTGTATGTTCATTCTTGCTAATTTAGTTATATCATCTGTCATCTTTTTTTTCCCTTTAAAGCATCTACTCGGATTCTCACAGCATTTTTGTGAGCATCAAGTTTTTCTTCGGAAGATAAAGTTTCGATAGTATTGGATAATTCTATTAATCCTTGAGATGTTAATTCTTGCACTAGTATACGTTTTTGAAAATCAGCTAATCCTAGAGCAGAATTTGTAGTGGATTTTCCATATGTAGGTAAAACATGATTTGTACCAGAGGCGTAATCACCAACAGATTCAGGAGACCAATGTCCTAAAAAAATAGAACTAGCATTCGAAATATGATTAAGTATTTTTCTAGGATTTTGCGTTTGAATAATCAAGTGTTCAGGAGCATAAATATTAGATATTTTAATACATTGCACTATGTTTTCAGTAATGATAATTACACTATTTTTTAATGCTTTTAATATTTCTGATTGTCTAGATAATTTTGTGATTTGCTTATTAAGAGCAATAATTACTTGTTGTGACAATTGAATACATGGAGTTAGTAAAATCACTTGAGAAGATTCACCATGTTCTGCTTGAGATAATAAATCAGATGCAATAAAATCTGGATTAGCTGTTGCATCAGCAATCACTAATAATTCCGATGGTCCTGCTAACATATCTATTTCTGATACATTAAAAATAGAACTAACCTGCAATTTTGCTTCTGTTACATAGGCGTTACCAGGACCAAAAATTTTATCTACTTTAGAAATACTTTGGGTGCCAAAAGCAAGTGCAGCTATAGCTTGTGCTCCACCAATTTGAAAAATTTTTTTAATACCACAAACATGTGCGGCATAAAGAATTTTATTACTAATAGGTGGAGGGGAGCAAAGAATGATTTCTTTACATCCAGCAATTTTAGCAGGTATTGCTAACATTAATACAGTCGAAAATAATGGGGCTGTTCCACTAGGAACATAAATTCCAACAGAATTTAATGGCAAATAAATTTGTTGGCAACGTACACCAGTTTGTGTTTCAATATCAATGCTTAATGGTATTTGAGCTTTATGAAAAGATTGAATGTTTTTTTTTGCAATTAAAATCGCATCTTTTAATTTTTTACTTAAAGCAAATGAAGATGAAAAAATTGTTTCTTGAGAAACTTGAAACTGATTGATATCAAATTTATCAAACAGGATAGAATATTTTTTTAAAGCTTCATCACCTAAGTGTTTAACATCTTCTATAATTTTTTTTACAGTTTTTTTTATAACATCACTTTCTTTTAAAACAGGTCTTGACAATATTCTTTTTTTTTCATCAAGATTTAATTTATTCCAATAAAAAATATTTTTAAAACATCTCATTATATTTTTTTACTCCATCATTTTTTCAATTGGCAAAACTAAGATGGAACTAGCACCTAAAGCTTTTAATTTTTCCATTGTTTCCCAAAATAACGTTTCACTGCTTACCATATGCATTGCTACTCGATTATTATCTCCAGCTAATTTTAAAACAGTAGGTCTTTCTGCTCCACGTAATAAGCATATTACTTCTTCTAATTTGTTTACTGGAGCGTGTAACATTATATATTTAGATTCACGGGCTTTAATTACACCTTTAATACGAGTCATCAATTTATTAATTACTTCTTTTTTTATATCATTGATATTTCCTGTTTTACAAATAAGACATGCACGAGAATGATATACAACTTGAACTTCTCGTAAACCATTCGCTTCTAATGTTGCTCCTGTTGATACTAAATCACAAATGGCATCTGCTAATCCAGCTCTAGGTGCTACTTCTACCGATCCATTTAACATACAAGATTTAAATGAAATTTTTTGTTTATCTAAATATTTTTTTAGTATATGAGGATAAGAAGTTGCTATTCTGATATTATTTAAAGATTGTATGTTAGAATATGTACTGCTTACTGGAACAGCTAAAGATAATCTGCAAACTCCGAAATCAAGACGTCTTAAGGTTATATAAGAATGTTCTGATTTTTGTGATATTCGATTCAATAGTTCTTCTTCTAAAACATTTTCTCCAACTATTCCAAGATCTACTACCCCATCCATTACTAAACCAGGAATATCATCATCACGTACTAACATAGCATCAATCGGCATATTTTCAGCAAACGCTATTAACTTTTGTTGTTTTAAATTAATTTTAATTCCACAAGATGTTAGTAATTTGATCGAATCACTACTTAATCGACCAGTTTTTTGCATTGCTATACGTATACGATTATTATCAAACATATTAAAAATTCCTTAAATTTTTTATAATAGGACAAATTTATGCTTTTAAAAAAATAAAAAACCCAAATAAAAAAATAAGGGCTTTAAAAACATTATTATTGCATAAAAAATTATGTTTAAATATTAAACACAAGAAAAATGATATTATCCTAAAAGCAAAATATAATAAAACAAAAAATTTTTGCATATCAAAATGTGTAATCTAATATGAAAAAAATTTAAAGAATTTTTAAAATATAAAAAACAATTATTTCTTATTATAAATAATAAAATAACTTTGCACATTACAAATGATTAAAATATAAAAAAATAAAAAATAGTTTTCACTGATTTTTTATTTAAAATTAAACTAATTATTTCAAAAAATATATTTTAACTCGTCTCGATTTAAAAATTAATTTCAATTATAACTATAATTGCAGCATCACTTCCAAACACTTTAGAAGCTCTATGAAAAGCTATAACATCTGGATGTTGAGATAACCAAAATGGAATTTCTTTTTTAAGAATATGTTTACCATGTCCATGCATTACATGTGCACAAAAAATTTTTTCTTTTTGACATGTTGTAATTAATTCACCTAAAGCTTGTTGCGCTTGGTGCTGAGTTAATCCATGTAAATCTAAAAAAATATCTGGATGATATTTTCCATTTTTTAAATTTTGCAAAATATTAAATGAATTTTTATTACGAATATAAGAAACTGGATTATCTTTAAATAAGATTTTTTTATTTTTGTAAGAAAAATAATGACTATGAGCATCTTGTTCAAAAAAAATACGTTTAGATAAAATATTTTTATCATTATTTTTATGTATTCGAGAATGAAAAATAGTATCTTGTATAATTTCACGAGTACCATTTAACCATTGACGAAATAAAACATTATCATTAACAGTATATTGACTATTTTTATTCATAATTTTCTACCAAAATTTTAATATTTCATTTTATATACTTTTTAACAATTATATAATTTAGTTTCTATAAAAACAACAATAAAAAACTTTATCATTAGTAATTTTTAACATATTAATAGTTATATAAATAAATTTTATTTTTATTTTGTATAAAATAAAAAATTATTTTTATATATTTATTCTGTATAGTTATATTATTCCATTTTAACTATTATAGAAAAAAAATGTCTGGAAATACAATTGGTAAAATATTTTGCGTAACCACTTTTGGCGAATCACATGGTCGAGCATTAGGATGTATAGTTGATGGTACACCACCAGGTCTAAAATTATCTTGTGAAGATTTGCAATACGATTTAAATCGCAGACGACCTGGCGTGTCTCGTTACACTACACCACGATGTGAATTAGATCAAGTGTATATACTCTCTGGAGTATTTAATGGGATTACAACTGGTACTAGTATTGGATTAATCATACATAATAGTGATCAACGTTCTAAAGACTATAGTAACATAAAAGATTTATTTAGACCTGGACATGCCGATTATACCTATGAAAAAAAATATGGAATAAGAGATTATCGTGGAGGAGGAAGATCTTCTGCTCGTGAAACTGCTATGCGAGTTGCAGCAGGAGCAATTGCGAAAAAATATTTAAAAAAAAACTATGGTATAACTATACGTGCATATTTATCAGCAATGGGGAACATAAATTGTTCATTTAAATCTTGGGAAGAAGTAGAAAAAAATGATTTTTTTTGTTCAGATTTTGAAAAAATATCAGAACTTGAAAAATTAATTAAAATGTTAAAAAAAACAGGTGATTCTATTGGTGCTCAAGTAACTGTTATTGCTGAAAATGTTCCTATAGGACTTGGAGAACCAGTTTTTGACCGGCTTGATGCTGATTTAGCTCATGCATTAATTAGTATTAATGCGGCAAAAGCAGTAGAAATTGGAGATGGTTGCTTAGTAGTTAATCAACGGGGCAGTGAACATCGTGATGAAATGACAACTACAGGTTTTTCTAGCAATCATGCTGGAGGTATTTTAGGTGGAATTAGTAATGGAGAAAATATTACTTTAAAAGTAGCTTTTAAACCTACATCAAGTATTAGAAAAACAGGTAATACTATAAATATAAATAACGAACCAGTTAAAATAACTATTAAAGGAAGACATGATCCATGTGTAGGCATCCGTGCTGTACCAATAGTCGAAGCAATGGTTGCAATTGTATTAATGGATCATTTATTACGATTTAAAGCCCAATGTAATAAATAATAAATTTATGAAATAATTATTCAATGTTAAATGATGAAGCTACTAAATACAATTTATTTAGTAGCTAGTTTATTAGAATCAATAATTAATATTGAAATTATTCTATTTGAATTACTTAAAACAACACTATTATATTTATAATATTAAAATTTATAAAATACTTTTGAAATAAAATAGAACTACATATTAAAAACCAGTTTAATGAAAAAGCATGATATTTTTTCATAAAATATTTTTCACATCAAAATACCACATTTCTTACTAAAAAATATTCTTAATCAAATAGTAAATTGCAATTTAATATCTTTTCTTCTTAAAAAAAATAATAACTTTTTAATAAAATCAGAAATTATTCCGAAAATTATAATTTTGCACTATTAAAAAGTTTGATATTTTTTCGTATATTACAAATATATATTATACAAGTTGCAATCGTGTTCTTAAGATAAAAATAAAGTAATACTTTTCTTTGTATATAAAATATCTAATAATTTTATTATGCTAAATATTATGATTGGGAAAAATAAATGTTAGAACTCTATAGTTCTAAATTTAAGTATATTTATTATATTATGTATTCTTATATGATCAAAGTAATAAAAATTGAAATAAAATACTTTTGTTCTACATAAAAATTTTGTAAAAATTTTAATGGTATTTTCGCATTATTAGTACTTTATATATATAATAATCTCTAACATTTTTATATGTAAAATAAAACTACATTTTTAAAAAGACTATATTTAGTATTCATATAATCTATTTTAGATATATTTCAAACAGATCATCAAGTGTTTTTTTATGTAGGAGGACAGCTAATGTTCACAGGAAGTATTGTTGCGCTAATTACCCCCATGGATGAAAAAGGTCAAATTTGTCGTTCTAGTTTAAAAAAATTAATTAATTATCATATTTTTAATCAAACTAAAGCTATTGTTTCTGTTGGAACAACTGGAGAATCTGCAACACTAAGTCAAGAAGAACATATTAAGGTTGTCATGCTTACTTTAGAACTAGCAGACAATCGTATTCCTATTATTGCAGGAACTGGAGCTAATGCCACAACAGAGGCAATTTCTTTAACGAAAAGATTTGAAAAATCTGGAATTTCTGCTTGTTTGACTGTTACACCATATTATAACAGACCTACGCAAGAAGGATTATATCAACATTTTAAGGCTATTTCAGAAAATACTGAATTACCGCAAATTTTATATAATGTACCAAGTAGAACAGGATGTGATTTATTACCAGAAACAGTTGCTAAATTATCTATTTTAAAAAATATAATAGGAATTAAAGAAGCTACAGGTGATTTATCAAGAGTTAATAAAATTCAAGAATTAGTAGAAAATGATTTTTT
>NZ_CP034870.1:96073-101028 GCF_005081185.1 Buchnera aphidicola (Lipaphis pseudobrassicae) | reverse complement strand
TCAATGCAAGATCTATAAATAAAAATTTACTCTTGCTACATGAAAAACTATTTATAGAACCTAATCCAATACCAATAAAATGGTTGGCTAAAAAAATGGGTCTAATAAAGCATGATACACTCCGTTTACCAATGACTTCAGCTTTAAAAGCTACGCAATTACAACTTGAAAAAGCAATTCAATATGCCAATATTAAATAATATTAAAAAAAACAAAATATTTTTTAAAATTATAATTACATCTCAAATTTTAAATTTATTATTGATCACGTCTTGTACGTTAAAAAATCTAGAAAAAGAAAACAATATTTTGTTTAATGAAAGTAAAAAACAATTAAAAACATTAATTATTCCAAAAGGAATAAGCATTCCTAAAAAAAACGAAGAATATGATATTCCCTATACAAATAAAGATTTAGAACAAAAAAATTATAGTATATTTCCACCTATATAAAAAAATACTTTGTTGTGTAAAAGTTCATATAAAATATTTTTCGTTTGATTGTAATCATCGAGTAATTGGGGTGCAGATTATTTTTATGATATTCTGCATCACTTCATATAAATTTAATCATATTTTATATATTTTTTAAAAATTTAAAATTAAGCAAGTAAATTCTTCATAATATTTTCGTATATACAAGTTAACAACTTTAAATCAATTATTTTAACACATTCATTAACTTTATGAATTGTGTTATTAGTTAATCCTAATTCCACTATTTCAGAACCCATTAACGCAATAAACCTTCCATCAGAGGTGCCTCCAGAAGTCGATAAAATAGGACTTTTTTTGTTAAAATCTATAATAGATTTAATTACAGTATCTACTAAAAAACCTTTTTTAGTTAAAAATGGTTGACCAGAAAGAAACCATTTAATGGTATAATTAATATTATTTTGATCAAGAATATTTAAAATTTTTTGTTTGATTTCTCTGTCAGAGATCTCTGTATTAAAACGAATATTAAATTGAACAAATAAAGTTCCTGGAATAATATTATTAGTTCCATCTCCAGCATGAATATTAGCAACATTAATAATAGTAGGAGAAAAAAAATCATTTCCATTGTCTAGCTTCATCGACAATATTTTTAAAATAATAGGCAATCCTTTATGTATTGGATTATCAGCTAAATGAGGATAAGCAATATGTCCTTGTATACCATGAATAGTTAAATTGGCTGTTATTGAACCACGTCGTCCATTTTTTATAACATCACCAACTATAGCAGTACTAGATGGTTCCCCTACTATACAATAATCAATTTTATCATTTTTAGACATTAAATATTCTACGACTTTAATAGTACCATTAGTTGCATGAGATTCTTCATCTGAAGTAATAAGAAAAGATAAACGTCCTTTATGATTAGGAAACTTATTTACAAATCTTTCAGCTGCAATTATCATTGAAGATAATGCACCTTTCATATCTGAAGCTCCTCTTCCAAATAAAAACCCATTTTTAATAATTGGATCAAAGGGATTAGTGTTCCAATACTTTTCTTTTCCTGGAGAAACTACATCTGTATGCCCTACAAATGTTAAAGTTTTTCCATTTCCCCTAAAAGCCCAAAAATTTTTTGTATCATTAATATTAATAATTTTTATTTGAAATCCCATCTTACATAAGCGTTTTATAATAATATCTTGACACCCTAAATCTTGAGGACTGATAGATGGAATACGAATTAATTCTTGTGTTAATGTAACTATTGGACAGTTCATATTTTTTCCTATATTAATTTTTAATTTATCAAAAAATGTATTTGTCATTATAAAAACACATGGGGCTATCATTAAGCCCCACAATAATTAAAAAATTATTAAATAAAATATTATGTTTTTAATAAATTTATTGATTGAGATACTATATTATCTACACTAAAACCAAATTTCTTGAATAATTCTTCTGCAGGAGCAGATTCACCAAAACTTTTCATACCAATAATTAAACCATTTATTCCTACATACTTATACCAAAAATCTTCTATACTAGCTTCTATTGCAATTCTTTTATTTACATAAGAAGGTAATATAAATTCTTTATATAAATTATCTTGTTTGTCAAATAAACTAGTAGAAGGCATTGAAATAACACGTACAGAATATCCTAAAGAAGTAATTTTTTTTGCAGCAAGCAAAGTGATATATACTTCTGAACCAGTTGATATTAAAATTAAATCAAGTGATTTTTTAGAATCATATAATATGTATGCTCCACGAGAAACATTCTTTAATTGCTCATTGTCTCTGTCAAATTGAAATAATGTTTGACGTGATAAAATTAGCGCTGTTGGACCTGATTTTCTTTCAATAGCATGTTTCCATGCTATTGCAGTTTCTACCTGATCGCTGGGTCTCCATACATCTACATTAGGTGTCATACGTAAACTAGCTAGTTGTTCTATTGGTTGATGTGTAGGACCGTCTTCACCCAAACCAATAGAATCATGAGTATACACAAAAATATGGTGTGTATTCATTAAAGCTGCCATTCGAACAGCATTACGAGCATATTCAAAAAAAATTAAAAAAGTAGCAGTATACGGAATAAAACCATTATGATGTGATATACCATTTGCAATTGCTGTCATTCCAAATTCACGTACTCCATAATGAATATAATTACCAGACGAATTTTTTAAAATAGAATTGGAACGAGACCATATAGTTAAATTACTAGGTGATAAATCTGCTGAACCCCCAATTAACTCTGGTAGTATTTTTCCAAATTCTTCTAATGCATTTTGTGAGGCTTGTCGACTAGCAATATTTCTTGTATTTTTTTGTAAAGTAAAAATATAACTATCAGCACCATTATACCAAGAATCAGGTAATTTTTTATTGATTCGTCTTAAATATTCACTAGCTAAACTAGGATAATCAGATTTATATAAGGTAAATTTTTTCTTCCATTCATTTTCAAGTTCACAACCTTTTTTTATAAAATCCCACTGTTTATAAATTGTCTCAGGAATTTCAAAAGGAGCATACTTCCAATTCAATTTTTCTCTTGTTAGAGAAACTTCTTTTTCTCCTAAAGGAGCTCCATGTGATTCTGCTGTACCTGATTTATTTGGAGATCCAAATCCAATAATAGTATTGCAAATAATAATCGAAGGCTTATTATTTACTGATTTTGCTTCTTTTATACTTTGCTTTATAGATTCTGAATCATGACCATCAACATTATTTACTACATGCCAATTATATGATTCAAATCGTTTTGCTGTATCATCTGTAAACCAGTTAGATACTTTACCATCTATAGAAATACCATTTTTATCATAAAAAACAATTAACTTTCCAAGTTTTAAAGTGCCTGCTAAAGAACATACTTCATGAGAAATACCTTCCATTAAACAACCATCGCCTACGAAAACCCAAGTATAATGATTAACTATATCATAATTTGGCTTATTAAAATAAGAACTTAAAGTCTTCTCTGCAATAGCCATACCAACAGCATTAGCTAATCCTTGACCTAATGGTCCCGTGGTTATTTCAATACCAGTTTTTTGATCTATTTCAGGATGTCCTGGAGTTTTTGAATCTAATTGTCTAAAATTCTTTATTTCCTCTATCGGTAATTTGTATCCTGTAAGGTGTAATAGACTATATAATAACATTGAACCATGTCCATTGGAGAGCACAAAACGATCACGATCATTCCAACTAGGATTTTTTGGATTATGTTTTAAAAAATCTCTCCATAACACTTCAGCAATATCTGCCATACCCATAGGCATTCCGGGATGTCCAGATTGTGCTTTTTGAATAGCATCTATACTAAGCATACGAATTGTATTAGCTAATTCTTTTCTGGTATACATATATTCTCCTTTAAAACACAAGTGAAATTGAATATAGATTGTTGTAATTAAAATTACATTTTTTTAGCAAGTATTTTTTCTAAAAGCAATTGATCTCTTGCAAAATTTCGTATACCTTCAGATAATTTTTCCACAGCCATAGGATCTTGATTATGTTCCCATCTGAATTCCTCTTCAGAAAGAGCTTTAGGAGGAGTTAAAAAAATGCTATCAGGAACAAGATTTCGTTCCAATTTTTCAGTGTTAGATTCTAATTCTTTTAATAAATTCGGTGAAATCGTTAATCGATCACATCCAGATAAATATAATATTTGTTGAATATTTCGAAAACTAGCACCCATAATTATAGTTTTATAATTATGTTTTTTATAATAATCATATATTTTACAAACAGATATAACACCAGGATCTTTATCTTTAGAAAAATTGTCTATTAAATTTCGAGAAACATACCAATCATAAATACGTCCAACAAAAGGTGAAATTAAAAATACATTTGACTCTGCACAAGCACGTGCTTGTGCAAAGGAAAATAAAAGCGTTAAATTACAAAGAATATTTTCTTTTTTTAATTCTTCTGCAGCTTTTATACACTCCCATGTAGCTGCTAATTTAATTAAAACTCTATTTCTCATGATTCCCTGTTCTTCATATAAATCAATTATTTTTCTTGCTTTTAAAATACATTTTTCTTTACTAAAAGATAAACGAGCATCAACTTCACTAGAAATATAACCAGGTATATATTTTAAAATTTCTACCCCAAGATCTACTAATATTTTATCACTTGCATTAATTATTTGCTCTTCATATAAACCTCCCTTTTTTTTAGCATATTGTACAGCTTGAATAATAAAATTTTGATTAATGTTTAAACTCATCGTTTGAAGTATTAGAGATGGATTAGTAGTAGCATCTTGTGGCTTGTATTTACATATAGATTTTATATCACCAGTATCTGCAACAACAGTTGTAAATTTTTTTAATGCGTTTAATTGATTCATTTTTGTATTTCTCTATCCTAATAAAGATAATTAATTTAAATTTCAATATGTTTTAATCATATACTAAAAATATATATTTTGTTTAACACTACTTTATAATTCATTCTTTATAA
>NZ_CP034870.1:63306-95962 GCF_005081185.1 Buchnera aphidicola (Lipaphis pseudobrassicae) | reverse complement strand
AAATATAACTATAAAATGTTCTATAAACTAAAAAAAATAAAAAAATCTAATATCTTCTTACAATTAATGATACATTTGTACCACCAAAACCAAAACTATTTGACATTGCTGTGCTAATTTCTATATCCATAGTTTTTTGAATAATATTCATATGTTTTGCAAATGGTTCTAATTCATTAATATTAATTGTAGGAGCTATAAAATTATATTTTAACATTAATAATATATAAATAATTTCATGAACTCCTGAAGCACCTAATGCATGACCTGTTATTGATTTTGTTGCTGAAATCATTGGAATATTTTTATTGGAAAAAACTTCTTTAATGGCTTTTAATTCTATTAAATCACCATTTCTAGTAGAAGTACCATGTACGTTAAGATAATCAATAGATATATTGCTTTTTTTTTGAGCTAACTTCATACAACGAATAGCTCCTTTTCCAGATGGTAATACCATATTTTTTCCATCAGATGTAGCAGCATATCCAATAATTTCAGCATAAATACGAGCAGAACGCGATAAAGCAAAATTTAATTCTTCAATAACTAATATGCCTGCTCCTCCTGAAATAACAAAACCATCTCGATTCAGATCATAAACACGTGATGCAATTTTAGGATTATGATTAAAATTAGCAGATAATACTTTCATTGCATCAAATTCACGAGCTAATTCTAAACTAATTTCATCACCACCACCTGCAAAAATAAGATCTTGTTTTCCAGATTGAATTAATTCAAAGGCATTTCCAATGCAATTCGCAGAAGTAGAACACGCTGAACTTATAGAATAGCTTATCCCATAAATTTTAAAAAAAGTAGATAAGAGAGATGATATATTAGAAGGCATAGTTTTAATTGCAAGATAAGGACTAATAGGATCTAAACAATGCAATATTTTTTTAGAGTTTGCAACTTTATTCATATAATATCTTGGAAAACTACATCCAGATCCAGCAATTAATCCTATACGAGGATTTTTTTCGTACTGTTTAACTTTTAATTTTGCATCTTTAATAGCATCTTTCATAGCTATAAAAGAATATTTAGAAGCATCGTTCATAAAACGCGATATTTTTCTCTTGATCGTGTTATTCCTGTTTGTTTTAATATTACCCCAAATTTGACTTCGCATACCTATTTTTTTCATTTCTTTTGAAAAAACAACACCTGAATTTCCGTTGTATAATGAATGAAGTACTGCTTTCTTATTATCGCCAATACTCGAAATAACCCCAAAACCTGTAATAACTACTCGTTTCACCAGCAATCCTTAGATTAATAAAAAAATTATATATAGTTTATAATTTCATACAAAGAAAACTATAAATATACTAAATGTAGTTTTTAATTTTAAAAAAATTAATCATAATTATTTATATAAAATTAAAATGAGAAAAAAATGAATCAACTAAAAACTGGTACTCTTTATATTGTACCAACACCAATTGGAAATTTATCAGATATTACTAATAGAGCACTAAAAATATTGAAAGATGTCGATTTAATAGCAGCTGAAAATATCAGACATACTAATATTTTACTACAAAATTTTAATATTAAAAATCAACTCATCTTGATGAATAAAGATAATGAAAAAACACAAAGTGACAATTTAATTAATAAATTAAAACAAGGAAACAAAATTGCTCTAGTTTCTAACGCAGGAACACCTATTATCAACGATCCTGGTAGTATATTAATTGCAAAATGTTATTTTTTTCATATTAAGATTATTCCTCTTCCAGGACCTTGTGCTGCTATTACAGCATTAAGTGCTTCTGGAATAAAAAATAATCGTTTCTGTTATGAAGGTTTTCTTCCTTCTAAAAAAAAGACAAGATGTGATTTATTATTTTCTTTAAAAGAAGAAACACGAACAATAATTTTTTACGAATCAAAGTATAGAATACTTCAAAGTATAAGAGATATAATAGAACAAATTGATAAAAACAGACATATAGTAATTGCTCGAGAAATTACAAAAAAGTGGGAATCTATATACGGTGCAAAAGCACATTTAATGCTAAAATGGCTACAAGAAGATAAAAATCGTTATCGAGGAGAATTAATAATTATTATTGATGGTTTTAAAAAACCTCAAAAAAATAACTTATCAAAAAAGGTATTCGATACTTTTTTAAAAGTAAAAAATTTTTTATCGTTAAAACAATCAGTTTTACTCACTTCTCAAATACATAAAATTAGTAAAAATATTTTATATCAACAAGTAATTAAAAACAAAGATGACAAAATTATCTAAATAATATATAATTTTTTATTAGAAGTTGACCAAAACAGTCGCTGTTTAATTTTTACTCACTAAAAATTAAAAAGAGGAAAGTCCGGGCTCCATAGAGCAGGGTGCCAGATAACATCTGGAAAGCGAAAGCTTATGACTAGTGCAACAGAAAATAAACCACCTGTTTTTTATGATTTAAAAAATATGGAAAGGGTGAAAAGGTGTGGTAAAAGCACACCGCATAATTGGTAACAATTTATGGCCTGGTAAACTCCACCCGGAGCAAAGCCAAATATAGGAGATTTTTTCGTATTGCTCGTACTATACAAACCTGGGTAGGCTGCTTGAATTAATAAGTGATTATTAATCTAGATGAATGACTGTTAAAATACAGAACCCGGCTTACAGGTCAACTTCCAAAATAATATTTTAACAAATGTATATTATACTCTATACTACTATACTATAAAGGTAATAAATTTATTACCTTTAATAAATTTATTTAAATATATATAATAGTTTTTAATCACCAGAAATCTGCATTTCAGATATACACACTGAACCACATTGAATATTGTTACGTATATCGACATCATCACTAATACATACAATGTTATTCCACATATCTCTTAAATTACCAGATATCGTAATTTCATTTACTGGATATGTAACATTTCCTTTTTCAACATAAAAACCTACTGCTCCTCGCGAATAATTACCACTTATAATATCAACTCCTTGCCCCATTAATTCAGTTACTAATACACCTTTATTCACATTTTTTAACAAATCTTTAAGAGTTATATTATTATTTTCTACTATCCAATTAAAAATGCCACCAGCATTCCCTGTACTTTTTAAATCAAGTCTTCTAGCATTATAAGTATTTAATAACCAAGTTTGTAAAACTCCATCTTGAATAATATATTTATCTTGAGTAGATACACCTTCATCGTCAAATGGTTTGCTACCTAAACCTTTTTTTATGTGCGGTTTTTCTTGAATGTTTAACCAATTAGGAAAAATTCTTTTCTTTAAATCGTGAATTAAAAATGTAGATTTTTGATAAACATTATTACCACTAATAGCACTTACAAGATGAGAAAATAAAACATGAGATATTTCTGCTGAAAAAATTACTGTATATTTTCCACTTTTTATCTTTCTTGAACCTAACCGAGATATAGCTCGTGCAGAAGTTTTTTGTCCAAGTATTTCTGGTTTTTCCAAATCATTTATATTTCTAGAAACAGAGTAATCAAAATCTCTTTGCATAGAATTTTTATCTTGAGCAATCATACAATTATAAGTCGAATAATAAGTAGTTTTATAGTTTTGTAACATACCTAAACTATTTCCAAACACATTCATTGTAACATGACTATTAAAAAAACTACCTTCACTGTTAATAATTCTTTTATCGAACTTAAAGGCTTCTTTTTCAGATAAAGTAATAAATTTAATTATGTTTTCTATATTTAATTCACATGGATGAAATAAATCAAGATCTATAGGATGAAAACATAATAATTTAATATCTGGTAATCCTGAAAAAAAATCAGAAGAAGAATATTTAGAAATATTAATAGCTATTTCAAGCATGTTTTTAATTCCATTTAAACTAAAATCTTTAGAAGAAACGCATCCTTTAGAAAATTTGTTATAAACAGTAATGAATAATGCTCCATCGCTATTAAATTCAACATTTTCTACGACTCCATTTCTAATATTGACACTGATCCCAATAGTTTTTTTTATAAAAACTTCAATAAAAATTTGTTTATTTTGAGCAAATTGAAGTGTGTTTTTTACTGTATCTAAAAGAACGTTTTCTTCTCTTTCTATTTCTTTTTTTAAGTACATATATTAATCCTTAAGCATCTGTTTTTATATAATTCATATTATATTAACATTGAATTAAAATAAATTATTTTATAATATTAAAAATAAATTACTTTAGATAAAGTATAGATATATTTTTTTTGGGATGTTAATATTTATTAAAAATAATAATTCTATATATTTTATAAAAGATAAATTCAACAAGAATAATATTTTTAAGGAATAAAAATGAATTTTAATAAAATTATTGCAGGTGATAATATACCTCACGATATATATGTTATTATAGAAATTCCATTGAATTCTTCTCCTATCAAGTATGAAATAAATAAAGAATCAGGAGTGCTTTTTGTAGATCGTTTTATATCTACAACAATGTTTTATCCTTGTAACTACGGTTATATTAATAAAACGTTATCTTTAGATGGAGACCCTCTAGATGTATTAGTACCTTCTTATTATCCATTACAATCTAACTGTGTTATTCAATGCAAACCTATCGGAATATTGAAAATGCGTGATGAATCAGGAGATGATGATAAAATAATAGCAGTACCAATAAATAAGATTTGTCAAGAATATGAAAAAATAAATGATATATCAGATCTATCAAAATTGTTAAAAAATCAAATTGCTCATTTTTTTCAAAATTATAAAAAATTAGAAAAAGAAAAATGGGTCGAAATTATAGGATGGGGAAATTGTCAAGATGCAAAATTAGAAATTATTGCTTCATACAATCGTGCTGAAAAATCAGCATAACATATAATTTAAAACCATTGATATAACTTTTATTAAAAAATCAAATAAAAAAATTTTTTTCGTTAATGTTCAAATAAAAAAAAGGAAATTTTATATATCCAATTAAATCATATTTTTCAAATAAATAATGTAATTTTAAATGAGAAGAACACGTTATTTGTATCTTGTGAAAAATAGATATTGCTATTTTTTCACTTTTGAATGACATTTTCCATTCTATATGATTTGATTTTTTTAGAACTGTATTTAATGTAAATAATATATCGGCTTTTTGTATTAAAACTGATTGATTAATTTTTATCAAATCTGTTTTACCAGAAAAATAAGGAAAAAATAAAGTTATATATTGTAATAAATTATCACTATTGATAAAAATATTCTGTAAATTCACAGTAGATAATATTTTAGGACAATATAATGTTCCAAAAAATGTTATATTACTTTTAAATGTACCCTGTACTTTTTTGAAACTTTTAGTAAAAAAATTAATAATAGAAACAGGAAAATTAGAAATATATAATTTTCCTTCTATATTTTTTTTATTATAAATATCTGTAATATTCAAATATCCAAATATATTTGTCTTTTCTAATGAATTTATTGATTTTTTTAATACCCATTTATTTTGTAAATTATCTTTTCTTAAACTCGTATACCAACGAATATAATCTATACTTTCAGAGTATAAATTTTCTTTTGTCTTTTTCTTAAATTTTATATTATTAGTAGTTAAAAGTAATTTTCCGTCGTTGAAACGTTTTCCAAAACCCCATTTTAATTTTCCATTAACAAAAAGTGTAGTTTCAAAATTCATAAAAGACTGCTTAAATATATTAGAAAAAGACATTTTAATGTAATCTAAAAAAGATGAAAATATTTCTTTTTGTGGTAAATTTTTTTTATAAATATTATTTTTTTTGTTCTTTAAATTATAATAAAAAATAACTGGACTATCTTTAATGGTTAATTTTCCTAAAAAAGTATGAATTTTAATTTTTTTAAAAAAACCATTCCAATTTCCTGTTTTATGATCATACATACCATTAATAGTTAAATTTAAACTTAACATTTTACTTTTGAATAAGAAAAAAATATTTTGTTTATTATTACCCCAATTCGCTTTCAAAAATAAAGAATCAATATGAAATTTAGAAAAATATATCTTTTTCGCATCTATTAACGTTCTTCCAAAGCATGTATTTTGAAAACTTATATCTGCAAATATTTTAAATGATTTCAAGTAAATATTATTTATATTTACATTTCTTATGGATGTTTTGCTTGTTATCGACATAGGAATAACATGATCACCATATATATTAGATTTAGATTTAATTATACCTTTTAAGTTAGGTGATAAATAATTTAAATCATTAGCATAAATAGAAGAATTAATATTAAATGTTTTACCTAAAGTACCTTGTATATGTAATTTATTTTTTCC
Organism: Buchnera aphidicola (Lipaphis pseudobrassicae); assembly: GCF_005081185.1. Lineage (GTDB taxonomy): Bacteria > Pseudomonadota > Gammaproteobacteria > Enterobacterales > Enterobacteriaceae > Buchnera > Buchnera aphidicola_AD. The sequence continues at coordinate 89,669 of NZ_CP034870.1, read as the reverse complement.
TAATAAAAATTCTATTCCAGGAATATCTAAAAAATTAAAATTTCTATAATATAAAGATCCTAGTATAGATATTTTTTTTTTCATTATATTACTATTTAAATTTATTTTAGAAAAAGATATGTTATACATATCTTGATCAACTGATCCTAAAACATTAATTCTACCCATCAAATCTAATATATAATCATTATATATAGTATTTCTTTTTAAATTATTATTTTCTTTGTGAAAGATAATTTTCTTAATAGGAAAAACTTCAAATTTTTTTAAAAATATATTTTTTAATCTACCTTGAGCGTGAATTTTAATAAGAATTGATCTCATATCTTTTAATTTAAAAGTATTCTTAATGAATAAAGAATAATTATTTATATTACCTGATAGAATTATATTAAAATTCTTTAAATTTAATACAAAATCTTCTTTTATAGGAAAAAATAAGTGTTTACTATTGAAATTTAAATAAAATGAATTATTAAAGTTATCTAGACAAATTTTAGCAATTAAATTAGTGTTGTATAAATGATTAGAATGTAATTGAATTTTAAGTTCTTTATCTAAACAAATTTTTAATGAAATATCAATGATTTTATCATAAAATCTTGGCAATAAAATTGTATTATGTATAATACATGAAGAAAAACGATTATTATAAAATATAATTTTTCCAAAAGATTTTAATCTTAAAAAATTAGAATTTATCATAATATTTTTTATGTTTAGAACATTATTTTGCAATTTAGCTTGAATTTTTATTTCCAATGAATTAATACTTTTATAATTCACAAAACTCGTTTTCTTACAGTGTAAAAAAATCAGATTAATATTAAATGGAATAAAAAATTTTTTTTTAGCAAAAGAAAAAGATAAAAAATTATGTATTTTTTTTATATTAATGAAATTATTATTCCTAATATTTTTTTTCAAATTTACACTATTCAATAACAACACTTTAACATTATCAATATAAGTAGGAAATATAGTAATATTATTATTTGATAAACTTATACTAGTTAAAAAAATATTTGATAAAAAAAAATGAACTTTAGATGTTTTCATTAATATCTTATCTATATGTATATTCTTAAAAAGAATAGAATATTTAATATGTTTATTTTTTTCAATAAAGTTATTAACTTTTTCTTTTCTTAGAAATTTTTCATATTTATTTTCTTTAAATATAATTATCACATTTTTTGTTTTAATATCTTTAATAATTGTAGAAGTTCTAAATAAAGACTTAATATCCAACACTACATGTATACTATCAGCTTGAATAGTCATTCCAAAAGAACTATAATTAATATTCTTTAATGTAAAATCACGCCAATTTCCTAATATTTCTTCTACTTTAAATCCTAAAAAAAATCTACTAGTTAAATTAAAAATCCATTTAAAACCTGCATTAGTTTCTATAAAAAGCAAAAAAATAATAAATAAAGCAGAAAAACTAATCAAAAATCTAGATAAACATTTGTGATATATACTCATGAAAAAATTATCCTGATTAATATCTAATTATTATATACATAGAGATTTAAAAAACTTTAAAAAATAAACATATTTTATATTAAATAACATTATTATATTTTTTGAAACGTTATTTTGAAAGATTTTTTAGTTTTTTTAAAAAATATATAAATATATTTCTTAAATAAAAAAGAATATACAGTATTTTTTCTTGTGTTTATTAATAAATATTAAACAACTATTATAGTATTTTATAATATGTTAAAATATTTTTTTAAAACTAATAAATCATTTATAACATTAATTAAAAACATTAATTTTTTAGTTAAAGAGAAAAAATATGTCACGTATATGTCAAATTACTGGTAAAAAAAGAATGATTGGAAACAATCGATCTCATGCCATGAATGCAACTAAAAGAAAATTCTTAATTAACATTCAATATCATCGATTTTGGATTTCTGATGAAAAAAGATTTATTAAATTACGTATTTCAGCTAACGGTATGCGTTATATTAATAAGAAAGGAATTGAAAATATAATCAAAAGAATTAAGGATAAAAAAAATGGCTAAAAAATCTCGTGAAAAAATTAAGATGATTTCATCTGCAGGAACTAATCATTATTACACTACCACTAAAAATAAAAGAAATACACCAGATAAATTGCAATTTAAAAAATATGATCCTATCATTCGAAAACATGTTTTATATAACGAAGGAAAAATTAAATAAATTATTTTTTTAAGTATTATATTTTATATAAATATTAAAGTATAATTTTTTAAAAAAATTATACTTTAATGATATTTTTTACATATCTTTTTTATATATCTAAAGAAAAAATAAAATTATAAATATAATAAAAAAATTATATATTTATAAAAGTTTGAGATATAAATAATATCAACTCATGCAATACTCTCTCAAAATATGGCAAAGTAGTAGATATTAAAAAATATAATAACAATATACCTATTAATAAATTAATCGGAAAACCAATAGAAAAAATAGATATCTGAGGTGATAAACGATTTAAAATACTCATTATAAAACTGAGTATTAATAAAACAATCATAACAGGTAAAATAAATAAAATACTTTCTAAAAAAATATGACTAGAAAATTGTAATAAGATAAAAAAAATATTTGAATTTAAAAAATAACTATCAATAGGCATACTATAAAAACTGTCAATCAATACAGAAATTAAATAAAGATGAGTATTAAAAACTAAAAAAAATAATAACATTAAAATATTAAATAAACGAGATATTATAGAAGTACCAATATAACTACTTTTATTAAAAAACGTTGCAAATGATAAACCCATTTGCAAACCTATTATTTCTCCAGCTATATTAACTGACACAAATAATAATTGTGTTGTAAAACCCAACACAAGACCAATTAATATTTCTTGAAATAAAAGCAAAAATCCAATACATGAAAATAAAGCAGTTCGAACTTCAGGTAAAAAAGGAGAAACTAAAAAACTAATTATAACTGCTAAAATTATTTTATTTTTTTTATTAAAAAGTTTATCTTTAAAAAAAGAAGCCATAGAAAAAAAAGATAAAATTCGAATCATAGGCCAAAAAAAACTACTAATAAATGTTATTAATTGAAAATCGTTAAATGTTAACATTATTTGACAATTAATGGTATATTTTTAAATAAATTATGCATATAATCAAGCATAATACCTAACATCCAAGGTCCAAGTATTACTATTACTCCTAAAACACAGATAATTTTTGGAATAAAAGATAAAGTTTGTTCATTTACTTGTGTAGCTGCTTGTAAAATGCTAATAATTAAACCGCTAATTAGGGCTGCTAATAATAATGGTGATGCAAGAATTAATGTAATTTTTATAGCATCATGAAACAATTCCATTACATATTCTGATGTCATAAACATCTCCACTTTGTTAAAATTTATTTGAAAAATTTTTAATTATATAAAAATTTCTGAGATGCTATATATTATGTGTTAAAACTTTGTGCTAATGAAGAAATTAATAATTGCCATCCATCTACTAATACAAATAACATTAACTTAAAAGGCAAGGAAATTGTTGAAGGTGGAACCATCATCATGCCAAGAGCCATTAATACAGTTGCTACAACTAAATCAATAATTAAAAATGGTATAAAAATAGTAAATCCAATTTGAAACGCAGTTTTAAGTTCACTGGTAATAAATGAAGGCAATAAAATCCGCATCGGTATTTCATTTTTATTTTTATAAGAAGAAACATGTGCTAATTTAGAGAATAATTCTAAATCAGGTATACGTGTTTGATTTAACATAAACTGTTTTATAGGAATAGAACCTTTTAAGATTGCATCTTCCATACTTATTTTTTCTTCGCTAAATGGTATATAAGCCTTTTGATAAATTGTATCGAATGTTGGAGACATAATAAAAAAAGTCAAAAAAAGTGCTAAACCAATTAATATTTGATTAGGTGGGGCATATGATGTACCTAATGCATTTCGTAATAAACCAAAAACAATAATAATTCTTGTAAAACTAGTCATCATTAACAAAAATGCCGGAAGAAAAGTCAATGAAGTTAAGAAGACTAATGTCTGTACTGGAACAGACCATGTTTGTCCTCCATCTTCTAAAAGATGACTGGTTAATCCAGGAATTTCTGCACGAACGGATGGACAAAACAACAAAAAAAATAAAAGAGGAATAATTCGATAAAACATTTTTTTTTTCCAGAATTTTTTAGAAAAATTTTTTAAAAAATGATCAAAAACATTTGATTTCAAAAAAGTGCTATTTTCTAAGGTACTATTGTCTATCTTATTTGCTATCTTATCTGTTTTTAAAATAGATGAAATAGTGTGCAAATGAGTAATATTTTTTGACGTTACACCTAATACTAATTTTACTTCTTTCATTTGTATAATAACAACAGATTCGTTAGGTCCAAGAGACAATCTATCTATGATTTTCATTCGAGATATTAAATTATTGATTCTAAAAAAAGATATTTTTTTTAAAATCCAACTAAAAATTAATATCAGTAATATTATTTGAGATAGTGAACTTGTTATTTGAAAAAATTGAGCACTATTCAATAGTGGTTGAAAAGTATTAGATATCAATTCAGAAGACAGATTATTTTTCATAAAATATTAAATTTAAGATAAAGCATTTAAAGTTCTTAAAGTATTTTTTACATTAGTAATTCGAATACCATATTTATTTTCTAATACTACAATTTCACCAGAAGCAATTACGTGACCATTTAAAAAAATATCTAAAGGTTCTTTGATCAACTTATCTAGAATTAACATGCTTCCCTTAGAAAAACCAAGAAAATCTTTAATTTTTACCTTAGATTTACCTAATTCTACTGTAATATTGAGAGGTGTATCAAATATAATGTTTTTATTACGAACTATTTCTTGAGAATCATTTAATCCTGTATTTTTATTAATGTCATCTTGAGTTAAGATATTTTTGTTAAAATTATCTTGTTGTGGTTTTTTTTCATGATTAGAATCGTTCATTGTATTACTCATGAAAGCATTCCTTATTTTTTTATATTTTAAATTTTTAATAAATTGTTCTATAAAAACAATAGATTGTTCATTAAATCTTTTATATTTGGCAAAAAATATAGGTTTATTTTCTAAAAATCCTATTATTCTATCAGGATTTTCAATCAAAAAAACATCTCCTACTGATAAAGTCAAAAATTTATTATAAGAAATGGAAATATCGTTTATTTTAAAAAAAATATCTAATTCAATGTTATGTATATCTTCAAAAACAATATTATTAATAATATCTTGCTTTGGAGATATATTTTTGTCATTGTTAATTTTAAATAATTTTGTTTCATTAATTATTTTAATAATTGATAATGGCATTAAAAAATAAAAATATAATTCTATATTATCTATAGAAAGATTAAAAAAATTAATTAAAAACATTTCATTAGAATTAAAACAAGACTGTTTAAAATTTAATAAAATCTTTTCATTAATAAACTTTATATCTAAAGCAAAAAATTTTTTAAAAGTATTAGATAAAGAATTATTTATAATATTAGTTATCTGCTTACTAATTAATAATTCAGTAGATGTAATATTATTTTTTTTATTATATGTTTCTATAGCATGACTATCACTTCCAAACAAAAGATCTATAATAATAGAAAAAAAATTAGAACAATAAGTTAAAAAAAATTGATGTTTAAAAGGTAATACTTTTATTGAATTAAATAAACTAATATCTTTTATATTTTTTCTATTAAATTTTAATAGTGATTCTATTTTCATACTATGAGAGGAAATTCTGACATTTTTTTTAATAAAAGTAGAAAAATTTATTATCACTTTTTTTGCAAAATATGTATTAATATTTTCTAATATTTCAATTTCATCTTTTTTTAAAAAACTATTTAAATTCTGATCTCTCTGATAAAACTTATTAAATTTATTATGTAAATTATTACTTTTCCCCATTTATACACCTCAAAGGTAAAAGTTATTATTATAAGATAAAATAAAAACTTGATATATTATCAAAGAAGCATTATTAAATATTTTTATTAAAAAAAATGCATCTCACATTAAATGTATATATCAATTGGATCAATTTCTACTTTTGTATTTTTTTTATGTAAATCAAATATTTGTTGAAATTTATTTAGATTAAAAGCATTTTTATAATTTTTTAATTTATTATTTTTTAAGGTGCTAAAAATATTAACTTTATCTAAAGTAATCCCATGTTTCATTAACGAGTGTTGTAAAATAGATATATGATTATTTAAAAAAACTCTTATTTCTTTTTCATTAGAAATAAAATCTAAAGTTGCATTTTTCCCATTTTTTAGATTCACTTTAACATGTATAGAACCTAAACATTCTGGTTTTAAATAAAATTCTACTTGATTATTTTTATTAGCAATAGATAAAAGTATTTTTTGATTAATTAATTTTGTCCATTTAATAGAATTTTTCGAATCGTAAAAAAATAAACTTTTCATATTTGATTTAGCAAGTTGTTTAAAATCTAATGTTTCTAAAGAATTAATATGATTCGATAAATGTTCAAATTTATTAGTATTTTTATAATAAACAGTATTATTTTTATAATTTTTTAAATCTTGAAAAAAAACTAAATTTACTACATATTTAATTTTTTTTTCATTTGCTTCACTTATATCAAAAATACTTTTTTCTTGTTTATAATCATTCCTGATATTTTCTATATGTAAGTTTTTTAATACATTGAAATTTTTTATTAATTTATTTTTTTTTAATTCTTCATTCTTGTTAAAATTTTTCTTATCAAATAATATTTTTGTTTTTTCTATTGGCCATTTTTCTTGATTTAAATGTACTTTAACATAATTAATATTTTCTAAAAAATTTATATGATTCAATTTAGTTTGAATAGTAGATTTTTTTTCTTGTTTATTTAAAATGTTATTTTTAGTTTTTTTAAAACTATGAAATTTTAAAGGTTTGTCTTTACCTATTACAATATTTAATAAATTATTAATTACAAAATTGCTACAAATAATATTTTTATTATCTTTCTTTTTTTCTTCTGTTGAAACATTTTCAAACTCTAATTCTTGATTAACTAAGCATTGTTTTAATTTATTAAAAACTGATTTAGATAACTTTGATATGTCATCATCAATATCAAAAATATTATTCTTTATATGAAAATTACAAGAAGTATTTTTTTGCAGTGAAATATTATCAATAATTTTTAACATTAAAATAATCGCCTTTTTTTATAGATTCTAATTGAGCATAATTATCACTACATATTTGTTGTTTTATTTTCTTTATTTGTAATATTTTTTTGCTATTTTTAATATTTAAATTCTTCCAATATTTTATTTTGTTATGACGTATAAACCATTTTTTTAAGTTTTCTTCTATTATTTTTTGATTTCTGTTGATCATTCTTTTATTATCTATAATTATTTTTTGTAATACAGAAATAAAATTATTATAATTTTTCCATTGATTTATATGAATTCCTAATATTTTTTTCATCTGTATTGTTTTTATATATTCACTTTGATAATTATTTAAAATTTTTAACTGTTGAATATCTTTAGTTTTTTTTTCATATAAATTTTTAATTTTAACTATATCATTTATTAATTTAAATTTTTCTCTTTTTTCTAAAATAGAGAAGATAACATTTTTATTTCTCATTGATATAATATATCCAAAGATAATTTTTTATCAAAAAATTAAAGAAAAATTTCATTTAATTGCTTACAAGAAATAAAGTAATCATATTTTTCTGACATTTCTTGACGTAAAAATTTTTCTAATTTTGGCCAAATTTTAACTGCGTGGTCTAAAATTACATCATTTCCATGAATATAAGCACCTACGTTTATTAAATCTCGATTTCTTTGATAAGAAGATACTAATTTCTTAAAATAAGAAGCTTGATGATATTGTTCAGAACCAATAATGTCAGGCATTACTCGACTAATAGAAGATTCAATATCAATTGCAGGATAGTGACCTAGATCGGCATAATGACGAGATAAAATAATATGTCCATCTAATATAGAATGAGCAATATGTGATACTGTATCTTGTTGGTCTTCATCTTCTATCAAAATTGTATAAAATGCAGTAATTGAACCTTTTTCTTTGTTAAGATTACCTGTTCGTTCTAATAATTTTGGAATTTTTGAAAAAATAGAAGAAGGATAACCTTTAGCAACTGGTAATTCTCCTAAGGCTAATGAAATTTCTCGTTCCGCCATAGCATAACGAGTTAAAGAATCCATTATTAATAATACATTTTTATTATTTTTACAAAAATATTCTGCAATATAAGTCGCATAAGAAGCGGCTTGTATTCGTAATAATGGAGACACATTCGCAGGTGCAGCAATTACTACCGATCGTGATAATCCCTTAAATTTTGCTACATTATTAATAAAACGTTGTACTTCTCTACTTCTTTCTCCAATCAAAGCAATAACAATAACATCAGCTTGTGTATGTTTTGCAATCATTTCAAGTAAGATACTTTTACCGAGACCAGGTGTAGAAAAAATTCCTACTCTTTGACCTTTTCCAATAGTTAAAAGACTATTAATAGATCGAATTCCGGTATCTAATACTTCAGTAATCGCTTTTCGATTTAATGGGTTTATATTATTATCTTGCTCGAGTATAGTATAATATTTTGAATGTAGTGCAGGTAATCCATCTAAAGGTAAACCATTACCGTCTAATATTCTCCCCAAAAGATTTGTAGATAATGGTACTTTTTTTACAATATGATTCATTTTATTATCTAATTTTAGAAAAACACGGGCACCTGGAAAAACACCACAAGTTTCATTAAAAGATAATAATAAAGTTTTTCCGTTTAAAAAACCTATTACTTCAGCATTAATAACAGTATTTTTATTATTGATAGTTCTTTCAATATAGCATTGCGATCCAATAGGAATATCATTTAATCCAATAGCTTCTAAAACCAAGCCATTAATACCAATTAAACGTCCATAATTAATAGTATTAGGAAGATTATTAATTTGATTTTCAAAAGAAGCAAACTTTTTAAGCAATTGAGTAAATCTCAAATTCATCAATATTCCTCTGAACAAATAAAACGATATAATTCATTCCATCTAGCATTAGATGTAGCATCAACACCACCACTTTCTGACTTGATTTTATAACTATTTAAATCTACACTATCATCATATATTAAATTCCATTGATGAATTTGTAAAAAATCTTTAAATACTTTTTCTGTCAAAATTTTATTATTAGGATGAATTATAAGATTTGGTTTTTTTAAATACATAATTTCTTTATTCATAATTCTTTTTATATATTGCATTAAAATAGATTGATCAACATTATCTTTTTTACCAATTATATAAGATGATACAGTCAATACTGTTTGAAGTATTTGAGGATATAATTTTTTTTCAAACATAGAAATAGATTTTTCAAATTCTAAAAAAAAAGTATTTAGTTTTTCTTTCAATATAAGATTATCTTCTTGTTTTGCTTTATCAAATCCTGTATTAAAACCATCTTGATATGATTGTGTCTTTATTAAATCTATTACTTTTGATTCAGTGTTATGGTTTTTTTTATTCAATGATTCTTGATGTGAAGCATCACAAAAATCTTTTTCTAAAAATTGATTTGAATTACTCAAATTTAATTTAGTATCTTGAGAATTCTTTAAATATATTGCTTTTGGATACCATTTTATCCATTTTTTTTTCAATTGAATATCAGACATAATAATCTCTTAGATTTTTCAATGAAATATTTCCATTATCTATAATATTTCTAACCATAATCAAGATTAATTTTTGTTCATTTTGAATAGAGGAATTAGAAATATAAGATTTTTTTTCTAATCTTAAAGATAATTGATTAGATTCTACATTAGACATATTTTTAAAAAATTTTTCCTTAATAATAGAATCAGTATTTTGAAGTGCAACATATAACTTTTCTCTTTCTATATTTTGAATTACAATTTGAATATATTTATCATCTAAATCTACTATATTTTTAAATGAAAAGATCTCTTTTAAAATATTACTTGCTAGATTTTGATTAAATAATCTAATGTTTTTTATGGTATTTTTTTCATCTATTTTTTTCATCGAACTCAAAATATTTACAGCAGTTTTAATACCTCCTTTTTCTGTAAAAATCAATTTTTTATTTTGTATTAAATTATTAATAACTCTATTAAGTTCGAGTAAACAAGACTCTTCTATACCATGAAACTCTGTGATTCTAGATATAATTTCAGCACGTTTTTTATCATTAAAAAATGAAAGAACTTGAGCAGATTGATTTTTATTTAAATAGATTAATATTGTTGTTATAATCTGAAGATGTTCGTTACTTAATAAAAAAGCTAATTGCTCAGGTTTCATATCATTCAATGATCGAATAGAACTCTTAGCATTACGAATTTCTAATGTTTCTTGTAAAAGAGAATTTCCTTTTTTTTCTCCTAATGCCTTAAGTAACATATCACTAATATATTTATCATTAAAATTGGAATTTAAAGCATTATTTTGTACTGCAATATCATAACACTCACACAGTATTTCATTTAATTTTTTAGTAGAAATATTTTTAATATTTACCATAGACTTAACTAATTCTTGCACTTCAAGAGGAGTTAAATTTTTTAATACTTCTCCAGCTTGATCAGATCCTATTAACATTAATAATAATGCACTTTTTTCAGTACCATTTAAAATCATATTTTATCACTCATCCATTGACGAATAATCAACGCTATAGTACGTGGATTTTGATTAGATATTTGATTAATTAATTTATCTGTACGTATGTTATTTTGAATATTTTCTTTAGAAAGATTATCTTGTATATCATTATTATAATCTACATATTTTTTTTCATTTTTAATAATCTTGTTTTTTACAGTATTGTTTTTAGAAACAGGGCATATATATCTTTTTAAAAAAAACAGAAAAAAGACAGCGGAAAGAATCCACGGTATTAAATTAAACGAAATATCTGATAATTCATTAAATAAATTTGAATTACTTAATTTTACTGGAAGTAATTTTTTATCAATTTTAGCAAAAGATGCATTAACAACATGAATACTGTCACCTCGAGATTTAGAAAAACCTATAGCTTCACATATCAAATTTCTAATATTTTTTATTTTTTCTGGCGTCAATGGAATCAATTTTCCATTTTGATCTTTAATAAAATTAATCACAACAGCTGCTGATAATCGTTTAATTTCTCCTATATTCATTTTAGTATGTGATACACTATGATTCAATTCATAATTTATTGTATTTTCTCGATTTATATTAGAATGAATAGGAATAGCATAATCATTTTTAAAATTTTTACTATTTTTAGTTCTATTAATATTATCACTGTGTAAAAAATTCGTGTTTTTATTTTTAAAATTTTTAAAAGTTACATTATTTGTAAAGTTATCAGATATATTTTCTTTTTTATTATTTTTTTCTACTTTATCATGAATACTTGTCTGACGAGAACGTATTGCTTGATATTTTCGATTGGAATTAGGCGAATATTTTTCTTTTGTTTCTTCTTGAGAATTAAAATCTATTTGAGCAGTAACTTGAGCATGAACATTACCAAATCCTAATAATGGTTCTAAAATACTTTCAATCCTATTTTTATAGCGAGATTCAATTTCTTCAGAATATTTAAATTGTAAATCATTAATTCGATCGTTTTCTAAAGAAGTTTGGTTTAATAACTGTCCTGATTGATCTATGATGTTAATATTTTCTACTGAAAGATTAGGTACACTAGTCGAGATGAGATGTAATATTGCATTAATTTGTCCTAAATTTAATTTCCGTCCTTCCTGTAATTCTAAAACAACAGAAGCTGATGGTTTTTTTTTATCTTCTAAAAATAATGATGATTTAGGTAGTACAATATGTATTCTAGCAGCTTTTATAACATTTATTTTCTGTATAGTACGAGATAACTCTCCTTCTAGTGCACGTTGATAATTTATTTGTTCATTAAATTGACTAATTCCGAATTTTTCTTTATCCAATAATTCAAAACCAATTGCTTCATCTCGAGAAAAATTTGATTCTTTCAAATGTGAACGGACCTTATCAATTTTATTTTTTGGAATTGCTATTTCACCTGAAATATCAGTAAGTTTATAAGGGATTTTCATTTCATTTAGTTGATCAACAATAGCACTGCTATCTTCTTTAGATAAATGATTATATAATACTTGATACTCAGGAGATTTAACCCATATTGAAACAGATACAGCAGTAATTACTGCTGCCGTTAATAACATTACTAAAACACGAGAATTTTTTAAAAAACGAGACAAAAAATTGTTAAATTTTTTTTTCTCTTCTAAAACTGAATTTTCTATAGTACTGAAATTCATGAAAATCTTCCTATCTAATAGTTAGCTCTAACTACAATTTAGTGACAATTAAATAATTTCACTGATACGAAAAAAAAATTTCCTGTTAAATTATTTTCAATTAAATTATATTAATAATGAATTGAAGTCTTTTTTTGATATAATATTCAATATTAGTTATTTTAGAATTTTATTCCTATATTAAAAATATTAAAAAACAGGAATAATGATGAATATAACAATTTTTTAAAATTTAAAACAATTATTTAAAGGAAGATTATGTTTATCGAAAATATAAATTATCAAAATTTTAATAAAAAAATTAATTATTTAGATAAAAATATAAATGAAACAAAAAATAAAAAATCTGATAATTTCATTGATTGTATAAAAACGGCACTAGGAGAAATAAGTAATATTCAAAATCATACAAAAACCGAAACTGAGAAATTTTTATCAAATAAATCTCAAGTATCTTTAAACGACATTGTAATAAATTTAGAAAAATCTTCTATTTCTATGCAAATGGCAATTCAAATAAGAAATAAAATTGTTTCAGCTTATCAAGAAATAATGAATCAACAAATTTAATTTATAAATCTGTGCTGAAAAAATTCAGCACAGTTAAAATAAATTAATAAATTTTTATCATTGTATGGAGCTAAGTGGAATTGAACCACTGACATCTTGCATGCCATGCAAGCGCTCTACCAACTGAGCTATAGCCCCAAAATATTACAATATAAAAACACATGAATTCTGTCAATTTATTTTTGTTAAAATGACTTTTATATCGTTAAAGATTTTAAAAAAATAAATCTAAATTATCTAATAATATTTTTTAACATAAAAACTTAAATATGATCTTATTAAAACACAAATGTGTCAATTTTTTTATTGTAAAAATTGATATTTATTTTTATTTTTTAATGTATAAACTTTTGATAAAAAAAAGTGTTTTATTGATTCTTGATAAAACTTCTTTTTTACCTATTAAATAAATAACTAAGCTGATACTAGGAGAATAAATATCATTAATTATAGCAACACGTAAAATCATATTAATTTTTATTTTTTTAACTTTAATTTCTACAGACAAACAATTAATCATTTCAGATATTAAAATATTATTCCAAATAGATAAATTATTTATTTTCTTATAGGCTTCTTCTAAAACATAACAACTATCTAAAACTAGATATTTTTCTATTCTCTGATGATTAAATATTTTAAATTCTTCATAAAAACATCGAAAACATTCTGTCATTTCTTGTATTGTATGAAAACGATCTCGTAGAAATGTAACTAAACATTCTAGTTTAGGTCCATGATTTATATCAATATTTTGATCTTGCATGTATTCTTTGAGAATATGAGTGATGTTGTTTAGTGGTAAGTGATTAATATAATATTTATTAATCCATAAAAGCTTTTTCATATTAATAATACTTGATGATTTGCTAATTGAACTTAAGTTAAATAATTTTTGCATTTCAAAAATACTAAAGATTTCCTGATTCCCATAAGACCATCCAAGTCTAACTATATAATTTAATAATGCTTCTGGTAAAAATCCATCCTTACGATACTCAATAATATTTCGTGCATTTTTTCTTTTAGAAATTTTATTTCCAGATTCGTCTAAAATCATCGATAAATGTGCATAAATAGGAATTTTAGCACCTAAAGATTTTAAAATATTAATTTGACGAGGTGTATTATTAATATGATCTTCACCACGAATTACATGAGTAATTTTCATGTCTAAATCATCTATTACAACACAAAAATTATAAGTAGGCATTCCATTTGAACGCTGAATAATCACATCATCTAATTCAGAATTGTCGAAAATAATTTTACCTCTTATTCGATCATTGAATATTACTTTTCCAGAAATTGGATTTTTAAATCGTATAACAAAATCTTTAGGAAATGTAGTTTTAATATCTAAATTTCTACAAGTTCCAGAATAACGTGCTTTAAAACCTTTTCTTTTTTGTTCTTTTCTATCTTCTTCTAATTTTTTAGATGAACAAAAACATCTATATGCATCTCCTTTCTTAAGCATTATGTTAATAACTTCTTGATATCTCTTCAAACGATTAGTTTGAAAATAAGGCCCTTCATCCCAATTTAATCCCAACCATTTTAAGCCTTCTAAAATAGAATTAATTGAAAAATGTTGAGAACGTTCAACATCAGTATCTTCTATACGTAATATAAATTTTCCATTATTATGTTTAGCAAATAACCAAGAATATAAAGCAGTACGAACACTTCCAATATGCAAATCTCCAGTAGGACTAGGCGCAAAACGAGTTTTTACTTTCATATATTCCTTAATTGAAAAACAGTGTTTAACTAAAAAATATTATTATAAAACAAATCATATTTTAATAAATGTTTATATTTTTAATGATTTAAATTAAAATTATAGATGATAATGTCATCATTATGGTTAAAATTACAACAAACAAATATAATTTAAAAAAAAAAGATTGACTCTATTTTTCCTAGCTTTACAATAAAGTGATACTAAAAATATTTATAGGGTGATTAGCTCAGTTGGTAGAGCTCCTCCTTTACACGGAGGAAGTCGGCGGTTCGAGTCCGTCATCACCCATCAAAAAGGGTCGTTAGCTCAGTCGGTAGAGCAGTTGACTTTTAATCAATTGGTCGCAGGTTCAAATCCTGCACGACCCAAAAAATATTTAATCCTTAATTAAACCATTAAATTCTCTTTCGTTAATAATTTTAATATTTAATCTTTTAGCTTGAGAAAATTTAGAACCAAATTTTTTTCCATAAATTAAAATATCTGTATTTTTTGAAATATTATTTAAAACTTTAGCACCTAAGTTGATCAAGAAATCTTTTAATTCTTTTCTTGATGAAAAAGAAGCAAATACACCTGTTAAAACTACTCTCTTTCCAAAAAAATATGTCTTTTTAGAATTTTTTAAACAAACTCCTGAATAATTCCAAAAAATTTCTATTTCTTTCATAAGTCTACAAACCATATTATAATTAGAATCTGTAGAAAAATAATTGAATATATTATTTGCAATAATTGTTCCTATACCAGGGATAGAATTTAATTCTACAATATTAGAATTAATTAATTTTTCTAACTTCATAAAATAATTTGCAATTTTTTCTGCAAAAACTTCACCTACATTAGGAATTCCTAAAGCATAAATAAAACGTCTAAAACTAGTTTTTCTACATCGATGTATAGAACTTATAATATTCATACTTTTTTTTGGTCCTATCTTATTTAAATTAACTAAATCAAAATATTTAAGATAAAAAAAATCTATTGGATTTTGAACTAATTTTTTATCTATTAATTCATCAATAATTTTTGGACCTAAACCTGTTGCATTTAGAGATTTTTTTGAAAAAAAATGATGTAAAAATCTTTTTTTTTGAGAATTACATATTAATCCAGCATGACAACGAATTATCTTTTCTGCTTTATTTTCTAATAACTTCGTATTACAAACTGGACAAAATGAAGGATAAACAACTTTTTTCGCATTACTACAACGAATGTTTTTAACAACGTTTAATATTTTAGGTATAACATCACCAGAACGACAAATTACAATAAAATCACCAATGTATAAATTTAATTTTTTTATTTCATTTTGATTGTATAATGAAGCTTTTTTAATAGTTACTCCTGATATAGAAACCGGTTGAAAATAAGCTACAGGAGTAATTACACCTGTTCTACCTACTTGAAACTTAACATCATATAATTTGGTTATTCTTTCTGAAGAAAAAAATTTAAATGCTATAGCCCATCTTGGTGATTTTGCATTAGATCCTAATTTTTTTTGCAAATCTATTGAATTAACTTTAATAACGATACCATCTATATCATAATCAAGACTATGTCGTTTATTTTCAAACTTTCTATAAAAGTTCAATACTTCAATATGTCTTGAACAAACTATGATTTCTTTATTGACTGGCAAACCCCATTTTAAACATTGCATCAATCTTTCATAATGGGTAGAAATATATTCTTTTTCTTTAAAATCTTCAAAAAAATAGCATCCATAAGAAGAAAACATTAGCTTTCTTTCAGCCGTTATATTTGCATTAATATGACGTAATGAACCTGCAGCTGCATTCCTAGGATTAGAAAAAATCTTAGTTTTATCAATCTTAGATTTTTTATTTAATTTTAAAAAATCAGATTTTAACATAAAAACTTCTCCTCGAATCTCTAATCTTTTAGGAATATTAAATCCTTTTAATTTCATAGGAATAGATTTGATCATTTTTACATTAGAAGTAATATTTTCACCTATATAACCATCACCACGAGTTGTTGCTCTTACAAGAAAACCTTCTTCATAAATAATACTAATAGCTATACCATCGATCTTAAGTTCACAACAAAACGTTAGTTTTTCATCTTTATAAAAAGATTTTTTAACTCTTTTTTCAAAATTTAAATATCCATTATAATCAAAAGTATTTTCTAAAGATAACATAGGAAAAAAATGTCTTATTTTTTGATATTTATCAGTTAAATTTGAACCTATTTTCTGAGTAGGAGAATCAGAAGAAATAAATTCTTTATTTTTTAATTCTAAAAAATACAATTGATTAAGTAAGTAATCATACTCAGCATCAGAAACAATAGATTGATCTAAAATGTGATAAGAATGTTCGTATTTCAAAAGTTCTTGTCGTAATCTATCAATTTTTTTTTTAATATTTGTCATAAATTTTTTATATCTGAATACAAAGAAATAACGAATTTTAAATTATCTCATAATTTTATAAATTCATGATATTAGTATTTTTTATTATGTGATTTTTACTTATAATATAAACCTTATTTTTTCATTTATAACAGTAGTTATTTAAAAAAATAATTAAAAATCAGTATAATAAAAATAATTTATATAAAAAATTTTTTCTATACCAAAAATTTAAGTATCCAAGTAAATAAGAAATAATACATTTAAAAATACAGGAAACAAATGAGCAAAATATATGAAGATAATTCTTTAACTATAGGAAATACACCTTTAGTTCGTTTAAAGAAAATAGGAAATGGAAATATTTTAGCAAAAATTGAATCTAGAAACCCTAGTTTTAGTGTCAAATGTAGAATTGGTGCTAATATGATATGGAATGCAGAAAAAAATGGAAAGTTAGATAAAAATATAGAACTCATAGAAGCAACAAGCGGTAATACAGGGATTGCATTGGCTTATGTAGCCGCCGCTAGAAATTATAGATTAACACTTACTATGCCAGATACAATGTCTATTGAGAGAAGAAAATTGCTCAAATCTTTAGGAGCAAATTTAGTTTTAACAAATGGAAAATATGGAATGAAAGGAGCTATATCTAAAGCAAATGAAATTGTATCATACAATCCTAAAAAATATTTTTTATTAAAACAATTTGAAAACCCAGCTAATCCTGAAATTCATGAAAATACTACTGGACCAGAAATATGGAATGATACAGATGGTAATATAGATATTTTTATTTCTGGTGTAGGAACTGGAGGAACTATTACAGGCGTTACAAAATATATAAAACATACTAAACTAAAAAAAAATTTAATTAGTATTGCTGTTGAACCATCTGAATCACCAGTAATTACACAATTTTTATCACGAAAAGAATTAAAACCTGGATTGCATAAAATTCAAGGAATTGGTGCTGGTTTTATTCCAAAAAACTTAGATTTGCGTTTAATCGATGAAGTTATCACAGTTTCTAGTGCAGAATCAATATTAACAGCTCAAAAATTAATGAAAAAGGAAGGTATATTAGCAGGTATTTCTTCAGGTGCTGCATTATGTGCCGCTTTAAAAATACAAAAACGTAAAAATTTTTTAAATAAAAATATAGTTATCATATTACCATCTTCAGGAGAGCGTTATTTAAGTACAGAGTTATTCTCTGAATAATCATACAAAAAAATAATTTCTGTAGTAAAAATTCAATAAGAATTTTTAATTATTTTTTTCAATTCTAGTAAAATATTATATCAATCAACTGCAATCAAGGAAAAAATATGTTTAAAAACGAAATAACAATAACTGCTCCACATGGATTACATACTCGTCCTGCTGCACAATTTGTAAAAGAAGCAAAAAAATTCATTTCTGATATTTCGATTATCTATAATGGAAAGTCAGTTAATGCAAAAAGCTTATTTAAAATTCAAACTTTAGGTTTAGCTCGAGGAAGTATAATTACATTATCTGCTGAAGGAGAAGATGAAAAACAAGCTATTAAACATTTATCTGAGATAATGATGGAACTAGAGTAAAATTATTAAAACAATGTATAAATTTTCTATAATACCGGATGTTATATAAAAAAAATAACTCCGGATTATTTTATATGAAAATATATTCACCTGAAATGCCACTTTTTTTCCCTCTAAATAGAAAAAGTTTATTATTAAAGGTAATATTATGATTTCGGGTATTTTAGCATCACCGGGTATAGCTTTTGGATCTGCTCTTTTATTGAAAGAAGAAGAAATTGTTATTAACCGGAAAAATATTGATATTGCAAATATAAAAAAAGAAGTAAAAAAATTTTTTAATGGAAGAGAAAAATCAATACAACAATTAACAGAAATAAAAATTAAAGCAAAAGAAAAATTAGGAAAAAGTAAAGAAAGTATCTTTGAAGGTCATATTATGCTACTCAAAGATGAAGAATTAGAAAAAGAAATAATTGATTTAATACAAGAAAAAAAAATATCTGCTGCAGCTGCTACAGAATATGTCATTGAAGGACAAGTTAAAGTTTTAGCAGAATTGAAAGATGAGTATTTAAAAAACAGAGCAATCGATGTCAGAGATATTGGTAATCGATTGTTAAAAAATATACTGAATTTAAGGATTATTGATCTAAACAATATAAAAAATAAAGTAATTTTAATTGCAAAAGACTTAACTCCTTCAGAAACTGCACAAATTGACTTAAGATATATTTTAGGTTTTATCACCGATTTAGGTGGTAAGACATCACATACTTCAATTATGGCTAGATCATTAGAAATTCCAGCTATCGTAGGAACTAAAAAAATCACTGAAATTACAAAAAACAATGATTACATTATTTTAGATTCTATAAACAATCAAATTTTTATTAATCCATCTCAAGAGTTAATTTATAAAAAGAAGAATATAGAAAGAAAATATATTTTAAAAAAAAATAAATTAATAAATTTAAAAAATCTATCTGCTACAACTATTGATGGACATAGTATAAAAGTTGGATCTAATATTGGAAATATTCAAGATATTGATTCTGCAAAGAAAAATGGTGCTGAATGCATTGGTCTTTATCGAACAGAATTTTTATTTATGGATAGAAACTCTTTACCTGAAGAAGAAGAACAATTTGAAGCATATAAAAAAATTGCAGAATCAATGAAAAATAAAGCTGTCATAATAAGAACAATGGATATTGGAGGGGATAAAGATCTACCTTATATGAATTTGCCAAAAGAAGAAAATCCTTTTCTTGGTTGGCGTGCTATACGTATTTCTATGGATCGCAAAGAAATACTACGTTCTCAAATTAATGCGATTCTTAGAGCTTCTGCTTTTGGAAAAATATACATACTTTTTCCTATGATTATTTCAGTTGAAGAAATTAGAACTTTAAGATTAGAAATTGAAAAACTTAAACAAAAATTAAATGAAAAAAAAATATTATTTGATCAAAATATTCAAATTGGAATTATGATAGAAACTCCTTCATCAGCAATAATAGCTAATCATTTAATAAAAGAAGTGGATTTTTTTAGTATTGGAACTAATGATTTAACACAATATACTTTAGCCGTTGATAGAGGCAATGATTTAATTTCACATCTTTATAATCCTATGAATCCATCTGTTTTAAAGTTAATAAAAACTGTTATAGATATAGCACATTCACATGGAAAATGGACCAGTATGTGTGGAGAACTTGCAGGAGATGAACGTGCAACTATTTTACTATTAGGCATGGGTTTAGATGAATTTAGTATGAGTTCAACAAGCATTCCTAAAATAAAAGAAATAATTCGAAAAACATCTTTTTCTCACGCTAAAAAAATAGCAGAACAAGTATTAAAATTATCTACTACGAAAGAAATATTTCATTTATTAAAAATATCTATTTAAGGATTAACAGGTTAACGTATACTTTAAAAAGAGCATAAAAAGTATTTAGGAGAAAAAAATGAGTTTCTTTTCTAATCTTTTTCAAAATAAAAAAACAGATTTTGATAAAAAAATAGAAATTATTGCACCGTTATCTGGTGAAATAATCAATATTGAAGATGTACCAGACTTAGTTTTTTCTAAGAAAATTGTAGGTGATGGAATAGCAATTAATCCATCAAATAACAAAATACTTGCTCCTGTGAATGGTATCATTGGGCATATAACTGAAAGTATGCATGCTTTTTCAATTATATCAGATGATAAAGTAGAATTATTTGTACATTTTGGTATCGATACTGTTAAATTAAAAGGACAAGGTTTTAAAAAAATAGTACAAAATAATCAAAAAGTAAAAATAGGAGATGAAATCATTGCACTTGATTTAGATTTTTTAATAGAAAAATCTAAATCTATTTTAACTCCTGTTGTAGTATCTAATATAGAAAAATTTAAAAAAATAAAAAAATTTTCAGGTAATGTTATTGCTGGAAAGACAGTTATTATGTCTTTATATAATTGATTTTTAATATAAAACGGTACTATTTTTTAGTACCGTTTTAATATATTGCTTATAAAAATAATAATATTTATAAGGAAAAAAATGATCGATTTAAATCATATTTTTATTTATATAATTCTTGGAACAATAGAAGGAATAACAGAATTTCTTCCTATTTCTTCTACAGGACATATGATTATCATCTCTCATTGGTTAAATGTAGAAAGTAATAACACAAAAATACTATCAATGTTTATGCAATTCGGTTCTGCATTAGCAATTTTTTATTTTTTCTATAAAAAAATTTTAAGAATATTGAATGTTAGAAAAAAGTATCAAAATCAAAATACAAAATGTTTACATATTTTATTTTCTATATTACCAACAATATTGTTAGGTTTAATTTTTTATAAAAAAATTCAACTAACATTTAATATAAATTGTATTATATATACATTAATACTAGGTGGATTTTTTTT
This sequence comes from Buchnera aphidicola (Lipaphis pseudobrassicae), assembly GCF_005081185.1. GTDB lineage: Bacteria > Pseudomonadota > Gammaproteobacteria > Enterobacterales > Enterobacteriaceae > Buchnera > Buchnera aphidicola_AD. The sequence goes on along the minus strand of NZ_CP034870.1, from coordinate 68,080 downwards.
AATTATTTCTGAGATGCTAAAACCAAAAAAACATATCACATCAAATATTAGAAATATTAACTTATTCCAATCAATTATAATTGGATTATTGCAAATCTTTTCTCTATATCCTGGTGTTTCAAGATCAGGAATTACCATAGCAACTGGAATATTATTAGGTATTAAACGATCAGTTGCAATAGAATTCTCTTTTATAATATCTATTCCATTATTAATGGGTGCATCTTTTTTTGAAATAGTAAACAATATTCATAATATAAAAAAAATAGATCTTCTAATATGTTTATTTAGTTTTATAATTTCTTACTTAATTTCTACTCTATTTATTAAAAAATTATTGAAATTCATCAAGAATACTTCAATGATATTTTTTGGAATATACCGATTAATTTTAGCTTTACTACTTTATTTTATTCATTAAGAATTTAAACTAAAATTATATTAATTATATAATTCAAAAAAGTTTTTATATCTTTTTAACAAAACAAGTTTTTATTATTAACACGCCAAGATTCAAGTTTTTTAATTCGTAAACGTATTAACTCATTTTTAATATTATTTCCTTTTAATCCTTGATCTAAAACTAGCTTAGCAGAAACATTTTTTATTACAGAAAAACACTTTTCTAAAAAAAAACCAGAATTAATGTAAGTAAAATAAGATTTGGAAATATTTAAAAAATTAAACTGACTTAAAAAAGCTAGTTTTTGAACACGTTCTGGTTTTCTCCAAGCATCAATTTTGTAGAATAACATAACGATATTCTTAGATGATTGATAGTCAATAGTATCTAAAAAAAAACAAAATCTAGTATTTAAAATTGCTATATCTCGAATATAAGATGGGATATAAAAACGTTTGCATAAGCTACTAACTAAATCACATGATTTTTTATCATATTTTTTTTTTAAAGAACTATTAAAAGAGCTATTATGTAAAGAATTACTATATAAAACATTAGTTGACAAAAATCGACATAAATATGCAAAACGAACATCAATATCTTTACATAAAGTAGAAATTTTAGCTAATCCTTTTAATATAATATTTTTATTGTATAATTTATTAAAAATATAATAACTAGAAATATTTTTTTTTTGATATAAAAAATTAACTTCTGGAAAAAATAAATGTAGTGCTTTACATTTGTATAATATTTGAAAATATACATGAGGATTAATTGTATTAAAAGCTTTTTCTGTTTCATTCCATATTCTATTTGGAGTCAAATATAACAATTCTCCTTTTTCAACCATAATACGCATTAATAAGATTGTTTCTTCTGCAATTTGAAATCCTAAATGAGTTAAGCTAGCAGCTAGTCTTGCTGTTCGTAAAATACGTAATGGATCTTCTGTAAAAGATTGTGAAATATGTCTTAATAAACGATTTTTTATATCTTTTTTTCCACCAAATGGATCAATATAATTACCATCTTCATCATAAGCGATAGCATTAATCGTTAAATCACGTCTGATCAAATCTTCTTCTAAAGTAACATGAGAATTATAATCAGTACTAAATCCAGTATAACCTATTCCAGACTTTCTTTCTTTTCTTGCCAAAGCATATTCTTCATGTGTTATTGGATGTAAAAAAACTGGAAAATCTTTTCCGACTTGTTGAAAGTTTTTTTTTAATAATATTTCTTTTGATCCGCCAACTACTACCCAATCTCTATCTTTAACAGGAAGATTTAGCAAAGAATCTCGAACAGCTCCTCCTACTAAATATATTTTCATACAAATTTCCTCATACCAAAAGAAGATTTAATTAAAAAAAATATTATTTTTTATAAAATTTATTATTTTAAAAAATTAAATCTTGTAATAATCTTATAGATAATATATAAAAAATATATTACTACGTATAAGTATAAATTAATTTTTTATATTGAAGAGATACAATGATGGAAAAAAAATCAGTTAATTTTAAAAATTCGTCTGTTCTTGTTGTGGGTGATTTAATATTAGATTGCTATTGGTACAGTAAAAATCATCAGGTTTTATCTGAACAACTAACACCAATTTTACCAATCAATAAAATTAAAAAGCAACCAGGAGGAGCTGGAAATGTCGTTAAAAATATTGCAGATATTGGATGTAAATCTAAAATTATTGGTTTTATAGGAATGGATTATGAAGGAATAATTTTAAAAAAACTTTTAAATCATGTGGGAATTGATCGTGATTTAATTCCTATCAAAGAAAATAAAACAATCACAAAAATTCGAATTTTATCAGATAAAAGAAAATTAATTCGATTAGATTTTCAAGAAAAATATATTTCAAAAAATATTAACTTACTATATCAAAAAATTGTTCATTCATTATCATATTTTAATATTTTAGTATTATCAGATTATTCAAAAGGAACTTTAGTTGATATAAAAAAAATAATTAGTTTAGCTAAAAAAATGTCGATACCAATACTTATAGATCCTAAAGGCATAAATTTTGAAAAATATTCTGGTGCTAGTTTGCTAACACCTAATCTTTCTGAATTTGAAAACATAGTTGGAAAATGTAATAAAGAACAAGAAATTTTTCAAAAAGGTTTACAATTATTATACGATCTAAAATTATCAGCATTATTAGTTACTCGTTCTAAAAATGGCATGACATTATTTCAACCTCAAAAAAAACCAGTACATTTTCCTGCTACATCAAAAAAAGTATCTGATGTAACTGGTGCAGGAGATACAGTAATTGCTATTATTGCTGCTTCTTTAGCTCAAGGATATTCTTTAGAAGAAGCATGTTTTTACGCTAGTGTTGGAGCAGGTGTAGTTATACAAAAAACAGGAACTGAAACAATAACTATTCATGAATTAAATTCGGCTCTAAATTTTTGATATTAAAAGGTATTTCTTAACATATTTTTAAAAATATATTTTATTTTATAAGTTCTTTTTTTATAAAAAATGTTCGAGCATACATTAAAATATAATATATGAAAAAATTTATATCTGATAAAATTTTTATTTTTTTAGCAATTTAACATATTATTAAGGATTTTAAAATGACTCAAATACTTTTATCTAAATTCGGAACATCTATAGAACGAGTTCAAAAAGGAATATATGCTTTACAATCTGGTCAAGGCATTATTATATTAGATGATGAAAAAAGAGAAAATGAAGGAGATTTTGTATTTGCTGCTGAAAACATGACAGTAGAACAAATGGCTTTAACAATTAGATACGGTAGTGGCATTATATGTCTTTGTATAACTGAATCTAAACGAAAAAAATTAAATTTACCTATGATGGTTAAAAAAAACACTAGTAAGTATAAAACAGGATTCACAATAACAATAGAAGCATCACGTGGAGTATCTACCGGTGTATCAGCTCAAGATAGGCTAACTACTATTAAAACAGCAATTTCTGATACTTCAAAACCTGAAGATTTAAATAGACCAGGACATGTATTTCCGTTAAGAGCTCATGAAAATGGAATTTTAGCACGACCAGGACATACAGAAGCAGCTATTGAAATTGTCTCTTTAGCAGGATTCAAACCATTAGGAGTAATTTGCGAATTAATGAATAAGGATGGAAGTATGTCTCGATTACCTGAAATAATAAAATTTGCTCAAAAGAAAAAAATGCAAATATTAACTATACAAGATTTAATCTTTTTTATTAAAAAGAAAAAAAATAATTATTTTTAGTAAATTTTAATTCGTATAGTATTGTACTATCGATTAATACGATCTAATTCAATAATAGACCATTTTGGTTTTACTACAATATCTAAAAGACATTTGCTTGCTTCTTTGTAACGTAAACAACCAAGATATGCAATCATTGCAGCATTATCTGTACAAAAATTTAATCTTGCATAAAACACTTTCCCATTAAAATCTTTTTTCATCATTTTTTCTGATTTTTTTCGTAAGGGATAATTAGAACTGACACCACCCGCTATAACTAAACGATTCCATTTTTTTTCTTTTAATGCTTGTTTAGTTTTAATTAATAATGTATCAATTACTGCGTCCTCAAAAGCTCTTGCGATATTTGCTTTTGTTTGTAAACTTTTATCACATTTTTTAATCATATTAGTTACACATGTTTTTAAACCAGAAAAACTAAAATTTAAATTCGAATGATGTATCATGGGACGGGGAAAATGAAAATAATTCTTATTTCCAATCAATGCTAATTTAGATAACTCAGAACCACCAGGAGATTTTAAATCTAACAGTTTTGCTATTTTATCAAAAGACTCGCCTACTGCATCATCTAAACAGTTTCCAAGTAATTCATAACATCCTAGTTCATGAACACCAATAATTTGAGTATGTTTACCCGATACTAGCAATGCAATAAATGGAAATTCAATAGATTTACACTCTATAAAAGGAGACAATAAATGTGCTTCCATATGATTTACAGGAACAACTGGAATATTTAAAGCAAAACCTAAAGAACATGCGAATGTAGCACCGACTAACAAAGAACTAACTAAACCAGGTCCAGCAGTATATGCAATAAGATCAATATCTTTCATAAAATGTTTTCTTTTAAGAATTTTGTGTAATAAAAAAGTTATTGATTCCATATGTTGACGTGATGCTAATTCAGGGATTATACCACCATTTTTATCATTTAATATATTTTGATTGTATATCTCATTTATTAATAAACCTTTTTTGTAATCATAAATAGCTATACCTGTATCATCACAAGAAGTTTCAATGCCTAATATCTTCATAACTTTTTATACCTCAAACATAAAATATTTTATAAATATATATTAACTATTTT
>NZ_CP034870.1:52376-63239 GCF_005081185.1 Buchnera aphidicola (Lipaphis pseudobrassicae) | reverse complement strand
AAAAAAAATGATACTTTACAATGTAATATAGATTGATATAGGATCTCTATCATTATAAAAAATTTTATTATTTTTTAAAAAGTTAATGAGGTTAATATCAAATGCCAATAATAAAAGTACGTGAAAATGAACCGTTCGATGTAGCGCTTCGTCGATTTAAACGATCTTGCGAAAAAGCTGGTATTTTAGCTGAAATTCGTCGAAGAGAATTTTATGAAAAACCTACTACTGAAAGAAAACGAGCTAAAGCTTCTGCTATTAAAAGACTTGCAAAAAAACTTACAAGAGAAAACGCAAGACATGTTCGTATGTACTAAATATATTTATTTAATAATAAAGGATTAAAAAAATCCGTTCTTCTTTTTGTATTAATTAAGAACGGATACTAATTTTATAACATAAAAAATATATGTCTGAGAAAATACCAAAAGATTTTATTAATGAATTATTATCTCGAACTGATATTGTAGAACTTATTAACAATAGATTAATTTTAAAAAAATGCGGTAAAAACTACAAAGCTCAGTGTCCTTTTCATCATGAAAAAACTCCATCGTTTACTGTTAGTTATGAAAAGCAATTTTTTTATTGTTTTGGATGTAATATACATGGCAATGCTATTGATTTTTTAATGAATTATGAACATTTAAGCTTTGTAGAAAGTATTGAAGAATTATCTACAATTCATGGAATTCAAATACCTTTTGAGCATACCAAAAATAATGATTTTTACATTAAAAAACAAAAACTATATCTATTAATGCAAAAATTATGTTATTTATATCAAAAAAATTTAAAATTGGATAATTTAGCTAATAAATATTTATATAAAAGAGGCATTGATCAAGAAATGGTTAATGTTTTTTCAATTGGATTTTCTAGTATAAATTGGAATAAATTTTGTATAAAATTTAATATAGAGAAAAAATTAGAACAGGAATTATTAAGTCATAATATAATTTCAATCAATAAACAAGGATATAAATATGATCCTTTTCAAGGTCGTATCATCTTTCCGATACAAGATCAACATGGAAGAATTGTAGCTTTTGGAGGTCGTTCAATAAATAATTTCTTACCAAAATATATAAATTCTCAAGAAACAAATATTTTTTCTAAAAGCAAGCAAATATATGGATTATATCAAGTTAAAAAAAAATTTTTTAAACCTAAATATTTGTTGGTTGTCGAAGGTTATATTGATGTTATTACATTAACGCAATATAATATTAACTATGTAGTTTCTTCTTTAGGCACCGCAACGACCATCGAACATATTAAAATATTGTTTCAAAATACAGACACAGTTATATATTGTTATGATGGCGATGAAGCAGGAAAAAATGCAGCCTGGAAAACTTTGAAAAAAGCATTACCATATATATCAGATCAAAAAACGTTAAAATTTATTTTATTACCAAACAATGAAGACCCTGATATCACTATTAGAAAAGAAGGAAAAGAAAAATTTCAAATTCGTATTAATAATGCTATGAGCATGTCAAAATTTTTTTTTAAATACATTCTAAAAAATGTTAATTTATCATCAATAGATGATAAATTTTACTTAAGCGTACGTGCGTTACCTTTAATAAATACTATTACTAGTGATACTATACGCATTTACTTGCGTCAGACATTAGCTAGAATGATAGGCATTTTAGATGATAATCATTTTGAAAAATTTTTATATGAACAAGAAATAAAAAAAAGACAAAAAACATATTTTTATGTTAAAAGCACTCCAATGAGAATGCTTATAGCTTTACTTATACAAAATCCTAATTTAGCTATAATAACACCTCCAGTACAAATATTAAAACAAAGAAATATAAAAGGTTTAGATATTTTTTTAGAGATATTAGAAATATGTCTTAACAATCCCAACATTAATACAGGTCAATTGTTAGAGTATTACAGAAATACGAAAATAAGTAATATTTTAAAAATCTTATCTGGATGGGATCATATGATTGTTCAAGAAGAAATTCAAAATATGTTTTTAGATTTACTAACGAATGTATATAATAAAATTCTTGAAGAAAGACAAGAATATCTTATTGGAAAAGAAAGAATAAAAGGATTAACAATCAGTGAAAAACAAGAAATTTGGTCTATTAATAAAAAATTACTAAAAAATAGCATAAAAAAAAGAAAATAATTAATATATAATGATAAATTTTACTATTAAAAATCTATATTTTTAATAAAAAATTTATTAATTTTTATCAAACTAATAGAATTTGGATATCATCTTATGGATCAAAATCCACAATCACAACTTAAGCTACTTGTTACACATGGCAAGGAACAAGGTTATTTGACCTATGCGGAAGTGAATGATCATCTACCAGAAGATATTATTGATTCTGAACAAATCGATGATATCATTCAGATGATTAATGATATGGGAATACCAGTAGTTGAAGAAGCTCCTGATGCTGATGATTTAATTTTAAATGAAATACAAACAGATACAGATGAAGATGCAGTAGAAGCTGCAACGCAAGTTTTATCTAGCGTAGAATCAGAATTAGGAAGAACTACTGATCCTGTTCGAATGTACATGAGAGAAATGGGAACTGTAGAATTATTAACACGAGAAGGAGAAATAGATATAGCTAAACGAATTGAAGAAGGAATTAATCAAGTACAATGTTCAGTATCAGAATATCCAGAAGCAATTACATATCTTCTTGAACAATATGATCGAATTAAAACAGGTGAGATAAGATTATCAGATATAATAACAGGATTTGTAGATCCAAATGCAGAAGAAATGTTTTCTCCTACTGCCATTCATATAGATTCAGAACTATTAGATGAAGAACAAAACCAACATGAAGATGAAGAAAATAATCAAACAGAATCTGAAGAAGATCACAGTATCGATCCAGAATTAGCAAATGAAAAATTTTCTGAATTACGAGCGCAATATAACAATACAAATAATACAATTAAAAACAAAAAAAGAACACATAAAGACTCTTTATTAGAAATTTATAATCTTTCCGAGGTGTTTAAACAATTCCGACTAGTTCCAAAACAATTTGATCACTTAGTTAATAACATGCGTTATATGATGGAAAGAGTTAGAGTTCAAGAAAGAACTATCATGAAACTATGTGTTGAAAAATGTAATATGCCAAAGAAAACTTTTATGAAAATTTTTCCAGAAAAAAATATTGATCACAATTGGTTTATAAAAGAACAAAATACAAATCAACCGTGGTCTGGAAACTTAAAAAAAGTTCAAAAAGATATTTTTTCAAGTATAAATAAATTAATTGAAATAGAACAAGAAACTGGATTAACTATTGAACAAGTAAAAGATATTAATAAAAGAATGTCTATTGGAGAAGCTAAAGCCAAAAGAGCAAAAAAAGAGATGGTAGAAGCTAATTTAAGATTAGTAATTTCTATTGCAAAAAAATACACGAATAGAGGACTACAATTTTTAGATTTAATTCAAGAAGGAAATATCGGTTTGATGAAAGCTGTAGATAAGTTTGAATATCGCCGTGGTTATAAGTTTTCCACTTATGCTACTTGGTGGATTCGACAAGCAATTACTAGATCTATTGCTGATCAAGCTCGTACTATTCGCATTCCAGTGCATATGATAGAAACAATTAATAAACTTAATCGTATTTCTAGACAAATGTTACAAGAAATAGGTCGAGAACCTACTCCAGAAGAATTATCTGAAAAAATGCTTATTCCAGAAGATAAAATTAGAAAAGTTCTAAAAATAGCAAAAGAACCAATATCAATGGAAACTCCGATTGGAGATGATGATGATTCACATTTAGGTGATTTTATCGAAGATACATCTCTAGAACTTCCATTAGATTCTGCAACATCTGAAAGTTTGCGATCTGCAACACATGATGTATTATCAGGTTTAACAGCTCGTGAAGCAAAAGTACTACGGATGAGATTTGGAATTGATATGAATACTGATCACACTTTAGAAGAAGTGGGAAAACAATTTGATGTCACTCGAGAAAGAATACGTCAAATAGAAGCTAAAGCACTTAGAAAACTACGTCATCCAAGTAGATCAGAAGTTTTGCGTAGTTTTTTAGATGATTAAAAAAAATGTACACTATAAAATAAAACTTCTGAAAGAATAACTTGTGTTATTTTAAGAAAAACAGAAGTTTTTATTTTATAAAAAAATTAAATACCATCTCCATAGTAGTAAAAATCTTCTAAAGACAAAGTGCTACAATTGCTTTTTTTAAAAGCATATTTTTTTTCACTATTTAATGAACTAACAATTTTAGCTGGTATTCCAACAACTGTCACATATGCAGGGATGTTTTTTAAAACTATAGAACCAGCTCCTATTTTAGAACCTATTCCAACTTCGATATTTCCTAAAACTTTTGCTCCAGATCCTATTACAACTCCTTTTCGAATAGTAGGATGTCTATCTTTTCCAAGACTTTTACCTGTACTTCCTAAAGTAACCGAATGAAAAATCGAGACATCATCCTCTACAATTGTACCTTCTCCAATTACAATACCAGTTGCATGATCAAGCATTATACCAGAACCAATAGATGCAGCTGGATGAATATCAACTGCAAAAATAGTAGATATTCTACTTTGTAAATATATAGATAATGAAGTGTTTTTTAAATTCCAAAGATAATGACTTAATCTATAAGATTGTAATGCATGAAATCCTTTCAAATATAAAAATGGAATTAAGTAATTGTTTATTACTGGATCTCTCTTTAACACTGCCTTTAAATCTTGAACTACAGCTTTTAAAATAGAAGAATCATCTAAATATATCTCATTAAATATTTTTTGGAGTATATTTGTAGAAACAGTATTAGTAGATAATTTATTTGATAGTATATAACTTAAAGCAAAACTTAAACTTTTATGTTTTAAAATATTATTATAATAAAATTTTGATAAAATTGGTTCTTTTTCGGATAAAGAAGAAACTTCATATATTATTTTCTTCCATATTTTTGATATTTCTACAATACACATATTTTTTCCCTTAAATCAAATCAATTATTTTAATAATAAAAATTTTTTATTTATTAAATAAAAAAACTAACTAATTTTATTCGTGTTTGTATTATCAAAGTTTATACGATTAAAATAAATAGAATCAAAATTAATAGGAGAAATATGCAGTTGCGGAAAACTTGCACGAGATATTAAACTAGAAATACACTCACGTGCATAAGGAAATAAAATATTTGGACAATAAGCACATAAACAATGCTTTAATTCATTTTTATTTAAATTTGGAATAACAAATATACCAGCTTGATCTACATCACATAAAAATACTATATCTTCTTTTATTTTTACTAAAACTTTTATTTGCAAAATAATTTCAAAAATATTTTTTTCGACTTTTTTTGAAAGAGTATTTAGATCTATTTTAACAGTAGGTTGCCAATTTTTATAAAAGATATCAGGTGTATTAGGAACTTCAAAAGAAATATCTTTTATATAAATACGTTGAATTTCAAAAATATCTTGTTGTCTTTTTTTTTCTGACATAATATATATCCAAAAAAAATTAATAATAATATATGTATTAAAAAAACTGCGTTCAATTTACAAGATATATAAAATATTTGTTAATTTTTCAATTATTTATTTTTAATAGTAAGAGGTAAATTTTCTGATATCCAATGAGATATGCCATTTTTTAAGAAAAAAATATTATTAAATCCATGTTTTAACAGCTCATTCATACAATTTTTGCATTCATTCATTTCATTTAATATTAAAATAATTGGAAGAGATTTGTAATCTTTTATTTCTTTTATTTTTCCTAAGATAATATTTTTTAGCGGAATATTAATAGAATTAACAATGTGACCTTGTTGAAAAACTTCTTTAGAACGAGTATCAACTATAATTGCATTCTTTTTATTTATTAATTTTATTGCTTGAGTATTATCAATAATTTTATCTTTAAAAGAGATATGTTTAATTGTTAAAAAAAATGATCCAATAAGAAAAAAAATCCATAAAATACTAAGTATAAAATGCTCGTTAAAAAAAAATACTAGATTATACATAAATTGATATATCCTATATTTTATTAATTAAAAAAATTTTTATTTTTTATAAAATTATTAACTTGGCATTTAAATTATTTTAAATGCAAGTTAACAATTAAAAATATATAAAATTTTTATATTAAATCATTTTATTAAAAGATATTTAATCTTCTTTTTGCTTTTAGAATCTCTTTGTACACTTGACATGGTGCTACTCCACCTTGAGATAATCTTTTTTCAAGACATGCTTCTAAAGTAATATTTTTATATATATCATCTTCGATAAGATTACTATACTTTTTAAAAGTAGATAATTCTAAATCATTTAAAGATTTTTTTTCTGTAATTGCTTGAAGTACTAATTGACCAGATATATTATGCGCTTCACGAAAAGTAACACCTTTTTTAACTAAATAATCTGCTATTTCTGTTGCATTGGAATACCCTTTTTCTGCAGATTTTCGACATGATTTATATTTTACTTTAATATTTTTTAATACTAAAATTGCTATAGATAAAGAATCATTCCATGTTTTGATTGCATCAAATAAATATTCTTTATCTTCTTGCATATCTTTATTATAAGATAAAGGTAAAGATTTTAATACTGTTAAAATAGCCGTTAAAGAACCGTAAACACGACCGCACTTAGCTCGAATTAATTCTAAAGCATCTGGATTCTTTTTTTGAGGCATTAAAGATGAACCAGAAGTAATCGAATCAGATAATTCAATAAAATTAGCTTCTCCAGAATTAAAAAATATTAAATCTTCAGAAAATCGTGATAAATGCATCATACTAATTGAAGCCGATGATAATAACTCAACAACATAATCTCGATCAGAAACAGCATCCAGTGCATTATTAGTAGCTGAATCAAATCCCATAGATAAAGCTAATTCTTGACGATTTATTTTCCATGCTGTTCCTGATAAAGCACCAGAACCTAAAGGGCTTTTGTTTAATCGTTTTAAAACATCTTTTAAACGACTAAAATCTCGTCTTAACATCTCTACATAAGCTAAACACCAATAGGAAAAAGTAATAGGTTGAGCACGTTGTAAATGAGTATAACCTGGCATAATAATATTATGATTAGATTCAGCATTTAAGATAAAATATTTTTGTAGTTCAATAATATTATCTAATAAAATATATATTTTTTTTCTACACCATAATTTTAAATCAGTTGTAATTTGATCATTTCTACTACGACCAGTATGTAATTTTTTTCCTAACTTACCTATTTTATTAATAAGATTTGCTTCTACCCAACTATGAATATCTTCACAATCACTCTTAAGAATATTTTGAGTATTTTTTTTTGCTTCATCTAATAAGACAAGCAATGCTGATTCTATGCAAATTTGTTCTTCCTTACTAAGGATCTTGCTCTTCATTAGAGCTTTAGACCAAGCGATTGAAGCAGTTATATCCTCTTTTGCTAAAACGTAGTCAAAAGACAAAGATTTATTAAACTTTTTAAACAATTCATCTGATTCATTAATGAATCTTCCACCCCAAAGTGTCATATATTTTCTCTGTAAAAAAAATAATAATTAAAGATTAAATTTTTAATTGTTGTAAAACTATAAAACTATTTAAATTTATTTTTTGCACGTATTCTAGAAGATAGTGAAAACAGGCGAATAAAACCATCTGCATCAGATTGATTATATACTTCATCTTTTCCAAAAGTAGCATATTCTAAAGAATATAACGAATTAGGAGACTTTTTTTGAACAGCTGTGACACTACCTTTATATAATTTTAACATCACTTCTCCATTAATTTCAGAAGATAATTCATCAGCAGCAGCTTGCAAAGATTTTCGTATCGGCGAAAACCACCGACCATCATACACAACTGAAGACATTTCCAAGCCAATTTTTTCTCTCCATCGAAAACTTTCTCGATCTAAAACTAATTGTTCAATAGCTTTTATCGCTGTTGTAATAATAGTTCCTCCTGGAGTTTCATAACAACCTCGAGATTTGATTCCAATCAATCTATTTTCGATGATATCAATTCTACCAATACCATGTTTAGCACCAAGATCATTTAATTTTTCTACGCATTTTAATGGTTTTAATTGCTGATCATTAACAGATATTACACATCCTTTTTTTAATTTTAGTATAATATACTCAGGTTTTTCTGGAGCATCTTCAGGATTTGTAGTCCAATTCCAACAATCTTCATTAGATTGATTCCAAGGATCTTCAAGTAATCCTCCTTCTGTTGAAATATGCCAAACATTTTCATCTTTACTATAAATTTTTTCTAATGTTGCTTGTATCGAAATATTTCTTTCATGTAAATATCTCAATAAAGATTCCCTTGAATGAAGTTTCCATTGACGCCATGGAGCTATTACATGTAAATTTGGTGCTAATGATGCATATGCCATTTCAAATCGCACTTGATCGTTTCCTTTTCCAGTAGCACCATGACATAATGAATCTGCTTTAATGTTTAATGCTAATTCTACTTGTTTTTTTGCTATAATAGGTCTAGCTAATGCTGTTCCTAATAAGTAATTACCTTCATATAGTGCACCAGTTTTCAAAACTGGATAAACATAATCTCGTATAAATTCTTCTTTTAAATCAAATATATGACAACTAGAAGCACCTGAATCTAATGCTTTTTTTTCAATCCCATTTAAATCTTTTTTAGATTGTCCTATATCTGCTACAAAAGCAATCACTTCTACATCATAATTTTCTTTTAACCAAGGAATAATGGCTGAAGTATCTAAACCACCAGAATATGCTAAAACAACTTTATTTGGTTTTTTCATAATTTTCTTATAACCTATTTTTTGTAATGTTTCATAACGAAAACAACTATAAAAATACTCTAGTACCAATATTAACACCGTTAAATAATGACTTTAATGATTTTGCATTTTGCCAACTTGCTATATCTACAGAACGATTTAAAATACTAACTGCTTCTAACGCAGCATTTACTTTAACAATCATACCATTGGTAATAATTCCTTGTGCAATTAATTTTTTAGCTTGAACACTATTAATTTCGGCTATTCGTTGTCCTTTTCCATCTAATATTGAGCTAATATCAGATAATAAAATTAAATTAGCTTGTAAAGTAGCTGCTAAAGCTGTTGCTGCTAAATCAGCGTTAACATTCATTAATAAGCCATCTTTTGTTATTCCTATAGAACTAATAATAGGTAAAATATCTTCTTTAAATAATTTTTTTAAAAATAATGGTGATCCTGGAATAGCTTTCCCTACATGTCCTAAATCTTGATCTAATTTTTCTACATTAACACTTTTTCCATCAGCTAAACATAATCCAACAGCATTTATTTGATATTTTAACGCCCATGCAAGTAGAGTCTTATTAGCAGTTCCAGCTAAAGCGCCCGTAATAAAATTTATATGTTCAGATAAAGTAATACGTAAACCATTCTTTTTTTTAACTGGAAGATTAAGTTTTTTCATTAACTCATCAATTAAACGACCTCCACCATGTACTATTAATATATGACGTTTATAAGATTTTTGATAATCAACAAGTGCTTTAAATAAACGCTTCATAGCATCATCACTTTCTAAAAGAACTCCGCCCAACTTAATAACTAATGGATTCATTATAAAATACCTCGTCATTAATTAAACTATAATTGATTCCATTTCAGAAAAACAAAAACGAATATTAAAACATTGCATCGTTTTATTATTTACACTTGTTAATAAACTATCTTCGCCGATTAAAATTACTATAAAATTATTTTTAATAATAAAACCAATATAACAAAATAGTAGTTTTTAAACTATTTTAATGTTAGGTAAAGATTTATCATACAAACGAATTAATAGTTTGGTTCCATAAAATTTATAAAATATATTATAAATATCAACTGATTTAACATTAGATTGTAATTTGTATGTAATAGTAGTAATAATACCACGAGAAAAAGAACCTAAATTTGAAATGAAAATTATTAGAATACCTAGATGTTCTAGAATTTTAGGAGTATAACGATGTATAAATATATTATATGAATGTAAACTCACTTCACAAAAACCATTATTAAATTTAGTTTTTCTATCTGTATAACTAACATTAATAATAACATTAATTACTGATAGAAAGGTTTTATAAAGAATATCATCTGCTTCTATAAAAAGTTTGAATGCTAATTGAATACACGTCGCATAATATCCTAGTACTATAATTAATTATGACTTAATGATATCTTTTTCTTTGCATTTTACTAATCCATAAAACAGATATTTTTAATATTTGCTGATATTTGTATAAAAAATTATAATATTTTATATATAATAAATTTTTTTTAATCTAAAAGCTACAGAAAGATCAAATACAATATAATTATTAAAACAAAAAGAAGAAAAAAAGAATAGCTAACATAATGATTTATTGCTAAAAAAATAGCATTAATATCTTTTTCTATAAATATAGATTTATTAATATCATAAAATCTTAAATTGATAATATTTATAAATTATTGATGTATATCTGAAAATAATTTATCTAAATCTAAAATATTTTCTAAAATAAGTATTTTTTGATATAAAAAAATTTATAACAATAAAAACAATTAACTAATTCTGTACTAGTATCAATAATTATAACGTTCAATATTAAATCGATAAACCTTTAAAAAAACTTTTATTTACAAAAAAATAATACGTTTAATTTTAAAAGCAAGAATATATTCTATAATATTAAAAAATTGATGTATTATCTATTTATGAATAAAATGTTTTGTATCTTAAAGACAAATATTTGTAATATTTTTATATAATAATAAAAAAAA
>NZ_CP034870.1:29034-52278 GCF_005081185.1 Buchnera aphidicola (Lipaphis pseudobrassicae) | reverse complement strand
TTTTATCTGGATATTCAAAAACTGTTGATTTTTATGAAAAAATATGGATAAAAAATCCTTTTATGTTGACTAAAATCAATAATAAATTCTATAGATTAGAAATAGTAGATATAAAATATTTTTTTGTTTTTATATTAAAAGTAATATCTTCTATAAATCTAAAAAATAAAAAACCTATTTATATTTTTACAAATTCTAATGAAGAAACAGATATATCTAGAGCTAGATATTTCATAAAGTCTAGAATAATTAAACTAGGATTACATAATAATTAGAGAACCTACTTCTTTACAACTGATCAGTGCTCATAAAAGACATATTTCTTATTCAATTCAAGTAACTTAGTCAAACTTAACATTCTAGTCATCCTAACGATGGAATTAAAAATATTGAAATTATGAATGATATTATATCAAATTTAATTATTTTAAAAAGTAAACTAAAAAAATGTTATTCAAAAGATTTTTCTATTCTATATTTAACTATAAAGTTATCTTTTATACATAGCAGAAGAAACAATACATCATATTTGTTTTTTATGTAAATCATATTTTAATAAGAAAACTTTTTTCTTCTATTCTACCTTATATGTGTTTTTGTAAGAATAGTCGTATAAAAAATAGAAAAATCATGCAATATAAATTGCAAAATAGTAAATTACTATACAGAAGCACTTTTTTAAAAAAGTAGAACCTACATTAATATTATAATGTAGATCTATTGAGAAAGTATATAAATTCAGATTAACATTTAGTTTTTTCTTTTATTCAACCGATAAAAAAATAATTAATTAATATAACAAAATATTGTTATTAATATAAATTACTTTACCTAAAATTTTTTTTATAAACCTAACATATGACATGCAGTGTAAACTATATCAGATTGATTCAAAGTGTAAAAATGAAAATTTTTTACTCCTTCGTAAGATAATGTTTTTATCATGTCAATTATAATACTAAAACCAATGTTTCTTTGTGTAATTAAATCATTATCTAATCCATGAAATAATTCAAATGTCCAATCAGGTATTTTAACATTAGTGATACTTGAAAAACGTTGTAATTGCTTAAAACTATAAATAGGTAAAATACCAGGTATAATTTCTACATTAATATTATTTTTTACACAATTATCTCTAAATCGTAAGTAATTTTCGATATTGAAAAAAAATTGTGTAATTGCCCTGTTTGCACCTGCGTCAATTTTTCGTTTTAAATTAATTAAATCAAATTTAGGATTTTTTGATTCTGGATGCATTTCAGGATAAGCTGCTACTGAAATATCGAAATCCGCTATGTTTTTTAATAAAAGAACTAAATCTGAAGCATACATTTTATGTTTAACATTTTTTTTTAACGTATCTCCTCTTAATGCAACAATACTTCTAATTCCATTTTTCCAATAATTTTTCGCTATTTCTTTTAATTCATCAGAAGTAGAATCAATACAAGTTAAATGAGCAGCAGTAGTAATATTTGTTTTTTCGTATATTTTTTTTACAAAATTATATGTTTTTTTATGTTCACCACTATTTGCTCCATAAGTGACAGAAAAAAATTTTGGTTTTAATTTGCTAAGTTTTTCAATTGAGCACCAAAAGTTTTTTTCTAAAATAGTATTTTTCGGTGGAAAAAATTCAAAAGAACATCTTGTATTATTACTAATATTTTTTATTTTCTGGTCTATTATATCTTTATGATATTTAGAAATAATATACATGTTTTAAACCCCTTTAAAATAATTTAATATAAAATTTGTAAAACTGATACACGTCAGTATTCTATCAAATGACAAAAACAATAAAAAATATATTAATAATTATAATAAAAAAGAAATAATTAGATAATTTTATTTAAAAAAAATATTATGCATAAAAAAAAATATTTATTTAATTCATCTTTAAAAGATTTAAACACATTTGGAATAGATGTGACAGCAAAAAAAATTATTGTTGTAAAAACTATTAAATCATTAATAAAAATAGTGCAATATTGTAAATTATCTCATATTCCTTACCTAATTTTAGGAGAAGGAAGTAATGTACTCTTTTTAGAAAACTATATAGGAATAGTAATTGTTAATAGAATTAAGGGAATAAAAATAATAGAACAAAATAAATTTTGGATTTTACATGTTTTTTCAGGAGAAAAATGGCATAGTTTAGTTAAATATAGTTTAAATTTAAATATTTTTGGATTAGAAAACCTAGCTTTAATTCCTGGTCGTATAGGATCTGCAGCAATTCAAAATATCGGCGCATACGGAAAAGAATTTAAAGATGTATGCTTATATGTTGATGTATTATCCTTAAAAGATAATGATATTAAAAGAATCAATGCTAATTTATGTCAATTTTCTTATCGAAACAGTATTTTTAAACACCAATTTCATGATTATATTATCTTAGCAGTTGGCATAAAATTATCAAAAAAATGGAATCCGACTATATTCCCATTATTGAAAAATTACGTTAATTTTAAAGAAATCACTGCACATAAAATTTTTAATATAATATGTAAAATACGGATGAATAAATTACCAGATCCTAAAAAATTTGGTAATGCAGGTAGTTTTTTTAAAAATCCTATTATAACTAAAAAACAAGCATTTAAACTTACATCTTTATATGATGTTCCATATTATCCGCAGAAAAATGGATTAATTAAAATATCTGGTGGTTGGCTAATTCAACATTACCAATTCAAAAATATACAAATTGGAGATGCAGCTATTCATGAAACACAAAAACTAATATTAATAAATAAAAAAAATGCAACTTCTAAAGAAGTTATAACATTAGCAAAAATAATACATATGTGTATTTTAAAAAAATTTAATATATTTTTAGAACCAGAAATAGATTTTATTGGATCAATAGGAAAAATAGATCCATTAGATATTTTTTATTAAATAAAAATATAATATAATGAATTATTTTGACAAAATACTTGCAATAAAAATGAAAAATTATATAATATATAAATTGTTAAAATTTTTTAAAAATTGCCGGCTTAGCTCAGCAGGTAGAGCAACTGACTTGTAATCAGTAGGTCACCAGTTCGATTCCGGTAGCCGGCAAATATAAAAAATTTATATTTTTTAGGTGGGATTCCCGAGCGGCCAAAGGGAGCAGACTGTAAATCTGCCGTTTCAGACTTCGAAGGTTCGAATCCTTCTCCCACCAATAATTAATTACACAATGCGGACATCGTATAATGGCTATTACTTTAGCCTTCCAAGCTGAAGATGCGGGTTCAATTCCCGCTGTCCGCTAAAAGAAATTGCTGATATGGCTCAGTAGGTAGAGCACACCCTTGGTAAGGGTGAGGTCCCCAGTTCAATTCTGGGTATCAGCATATACTAAAAATTTAAAAAATTATCATAAAATCTATCTTAAATCTCACCTTAATGTTTTTAATTTTTATCTTAAATTATTATAAATTTTTGATTTATCTGTTTTTCTTCAAAAAAATCTATATAACAAATTCTGTTTTTGACTTTTTAAAAACATATAAAAATGTTTTTAAAAAATGAAAAATAACATATTTTTTCTATAATTATTTTATAAATTTAGGAGAAATTGTGAATAAAAACAATAACAATCAAAAAAAATCTCAAAATCTAGAAAAGATAAAATGGTTATCTATATTTATATTGTTTATATTATCATTTTTAACTAATTACTACTTTTATCAAACAAAATTATCTGTTCGTCTATTAATTATATCTTTTTTAATGGTATCTGCAATTAGAATCTTATTATGGACAGAAAAGGGAAGATATATTTTATCTTACATAAAAATCTTAAAAAAAGAAATACAAAAAATAGTATGGCCTGAATATAAAGAAACCTTATACACTACACTAATCGTAATTACTATAACAATTTTTATGTCTTTTATTTTATGGATTGTAGATAGTGTTACATTTCGTTTAATAGAATTTATAATTAGTTTAAGGTTCTAAAAAAATGCATGAAATTCAAAAAAAAAGATGGTACGTATTACAAGCTTTTTCCGGATTTGAGAGTCGTGTTGCACAATCAATAAAAGAACATGTAAAATTAAATGCAATGGAAGATTTATTTGGAGAAGTAATGGTTCCTGCACAAGAAGTTATTGAAATTCGAGCAGGACAACGTAGAAAAAGTGAATATAAGTTTTTTCCTGGATATGTTTTAATTCAAATGATAATGACTGATTCAACATGGCATTTAATCAGAAACATACCTAGAGTTTTAGGTTTTATTGGAGGAAAATCAGATAAACCTTCTCCTATTAGTGATAAAGAAGTAGAAATCATAGTGAATAGATTACGTCAAATAGGTGATAAACCAAGACCTAAAACTTTATTTGAACCAGGAGAAATGATTCGTGTTAACGATGGTCCTTTTGCAGATTTTAACGGTGTTGTAGAAGAAGTAGACTATGAAAAAAGCAGACTAAAAGTTTCGGTTTCAATCTTTGGAAGATCAACCCCTGTGGAATTAGATTTTAGACAGGTTGAAAAAAACTAAATTTATATTAAATAAAATAATATTTTTTATATTGAGAATAAAAAAATGGCTAAAAAAATACAATCTTATATTAAACTTCAAGTATCAGCAGGAATGGCTAATCCTAGCCCACCAATTGGACCAGCATTAGGTCAAAAAGGTGTGAATATTATGGAATTTTGCAAATCTTTTAATAAAAAAACAGAAAATATAGAAAAAGGTCTTCCTATACCAGTAATAATTACAGTTTATTCCGATCGTTCGTTTACATTTATCACAAAAACACCTCCAGCATCTGTTTTATTAAAAAAATTATCAGGTATTAAATCAGGATCAAGTAAGCCAAAATCAGAAAACGTTGGAAAAATACACCGTTCACAAATAAGAGAAATAGCAACCATTAAAAATAATGATATGACTGGTTCAAATATTGAAAATATGATGCGTTCTATTGAAGGAACTGCTAAATCTATGGGTTTAACCATTGAGGAATAAAAATGGGAAAAATTACTAAAAGAATAAAAAACATAAAAAAATATATTAATATAAAAAAAATATACCCTATTGAAGAACTGATCGCTTTGTTAAAAAAATCATCAAAAGTGAAATTTAATGAAAGTATCGACATCGCAATTAATTTAGGAATTAATTCAAAAAAATCTGATCAAAATATTCGAGGTTCAACAGTCTTGCCAAATGGAATAGGACGTTCTGTTAAAGTAGCAGTATTTACTCATAGTGAAAATGTTAAAATGGCTGAAAAAGCCGGTGCAGAATTAATAGGAATGGAGGATCTAGTTGAAAAAATAAAAAAAGAAGGTATTAACAATATAAACTGTGTCATTGCTTCACCAGATGCAATGAAAATAGTAACACAATTAGGGCAAATATTAGGACCAAGAGGTCTCATGCCTAATCCAAAATTAGGAACAGTAACAACAAACATATACGAAGCGGTAAAAAATGCTAAAACAGGACAGGTTCGATATCGTAATGATAAAAATGGAATAATTCATGCTACAATTGGTCGAATAAATTTTTCAGAACATCATATAAGAGAAAATTTTAATGTATTTTTAGAATCGATAAAAAAGGCAAAACCTCCTCAATCTAAAGGAACATATATAAAAAAGATAGTTTTGTCAACTACTATGGGAATAGGATTAACAGTTGACCCATCTAGTATATCTATATAACTAAATCATTTTCATCTTTACGCTAGAAAAAAAATTATCTATAATAAGCGCATTTTTTATAAAAAATATAAGTTATTATTTATCATATATATCTTAAGATATAATCTATTTTTCAATACTGAATTATAGTAATCATAAAAAACTATGTTGTAAAAAATCATGATATTATCATGAATGTTTTTAGTAAAATTATCACTTTTTTTGATTTTTTTATTATAAAATTCATTAAAAATTACTTTTATCTAATAAAATAAGGATAATTGAATAAAAATGCCGTTAAATCTTGATAAAAAGAAAACAATAGTTTCTAAAATCAATGAAATATCTAAAGTAGCATTATCAGCTGTTATTGCAGATTCTCAGGGCGTTTCTGTAAACGAAATAAACGAACTAAGAAAATCTGGACGTGCAATGGGAGTAAGAATGAGTATTATTCAAAATACTCTATTATCTTTAGGAATTAAAAACACCATTTTTGAATGTTTAAAAAAAAAAATAAAAGGCTCAACTTTTATCGCTTATTCTATGGAGCATCCAGGAAGTGGAGCTAGACTATTTAAAGATTTTTCAAAAAAAAATGCACAATTTAAAATTACAGGAGCAGCATTTGAAGGTAAATTACTATCTATTACAGAAATTACTAAACTAGCAGACATGCCTACCTATAAAGAAGCAATTATGAAACTTTTATTTATATTAAAAATGTCAGTTGCCGGAAAACTTATTTATACATTATCTGCTATAAAAGAGAAAAAAGAAACTTCTTAAAGATTATTAATTTTAATGTTTTAATAACATTAAAAATAATTCTAATTCTTATTAGGAATTATTGTCATGTCTATTACTAAAGAACAAATCTTACAAGCTGTATCAGAAATGTCAGTAATGAATGTTGTAGAGCTTATATCGGCAATGGAAGAAAAATTTGGCGTTTCAGCAAATATGTCTATGGGTTCTAACAATAATCAAGAAAAAGAAACACGTGAAGAAAAAACAGAATTTGACATTTTTTTAAAAGCAATTGGACCTAATAAAGTATCGGTTATTAAAACTGTTCGTAGTGCTACCGGTCTTGGTCTAAAAGAAGCAAAAGATCTAGTAGAATCAGCTCCAACAGTTTTAAAAGAAAACATTAGCAAAGAAGATGCAGAATCACTTAAAAAAACATTAGAAGATGTTGGTGCCGAAATCGAAATTAAATAAAAAATTACATTTTATAATTTAATTAACTTTTAAAAACGGCTGGTGATTTTAACTCACCAGCCTTTTTGATTAAAACATTCAATTTTTTTCTAAACGCATGATTTAAAAAATTCTCTAAAAAAATTAAAATTTTTTTCTCTTCCTTCAGATAAAAGTTAAACTTTATTTTTAACTTATCTGTCAACGAGATTAGGAACTCTATGGTTTACTCTTATACCGAAAAAAAACGTATTCGCAAAGATTTTGGTAAACGTCCACAAGTTTTGGATATACCTTATCTTCTTTCTATTCAATTAGATTCTTTTCAGAAATTTATCAAACCAGATATAGAAGGTCAACAAGGATTAGAGGCAGCATTTCGTTCTATATTTCCAATTCGTAGCTATAATGGAAACGCTGAACTTCAATATGTTAGTTATCGTTTAGGAGAAACAATTTTTGATGTAAAAGAATGTCAAATAAGAGGTGCAACTTATTCAGCAGCATTAAGAGTGAGATTACGTCTTGTTATTTATGAACGAGATATATTAGAAGCTACTGTTAAAGATATCAAAGAACAAGAAGTATATATGGGAGAAATTCCATTAATGACTAATAATGGAACATTTATAATTAATGGTACAGAAAGAGTAGTTGTATCTCAATTACACCGTAGTCCTGGAGTTTTTTTTGATAGTGATAAAGGTAAAACTCACTCTTCAGGAAAAGTACTTTATAATGCGCGTATCATTCCTTATCGTGGATCTTGGTTAGATTTCGAATTCGATCCAAAAGACAATTTATTTGTTAGAATTGATAGACGTCGAAAATTACCAGTAACGGTTATTTTACGAGCTCTTAATTATAATACAGAAGAAATATTAGATCTATTTTTTGAAAAAAATATTTTTAAAATAGAAAAAAATAATATTGAATTAACATTAATACCAGAAAGATTACGAGGTGAAACTGCATCATTTAATATTGAAAAAGAAGGAAAAATATATGTTGAAAAAGGTCGTCGTATTACTGCTAGACATATTCAAGAACTAAAAAATCAAAAAGTTAATTCTATCAAAGTTCCAATTGAATATATTCTAGGTAGAATTGTATCTAAAAATTATTCAGATAAAAAAACAGGTGAAACTATTATTTTTGCCAATACAGAACTATCTTTAGAAATATTAGAAAAACTAAAAACATCAGGTTTTAACGTTATTGAAACACTATTTACTAATGATTTAGATCATGGACCATACATATCTGAAACCCTTCGAATAGACTCATCTAATGATCGTACAAGTGCACTAATAGAAATTTATCGAGTTATGAGACCTGGTGAACCCCCTACGAAAGAAGCAACAGAAAATCTGTTCGAAAATTTATTTTTTTCTGAAGATAGATATGATCTTTCCTCTGTCGGAAGAATGAAATTTAATAGATCTCTTCTTCGAAAAGAAATTGAAGGATCAGGAACATTAAATAAAAAAGACATCATTGATGTTATAAAAAAGATAATTGATATAAGAAATGGTAAAGGTGAAATAGATGATATCGATCACTTAGGAAATAGACGTATTAGATCAGTTGGTGAAATGGCAGAGAATCAATTTAGAATTGGTTTAGTAAGAGTAGAAAGAACTGTTAAAGAAAGATTATCTATTGGAGATTTAGATACTATTATGCCACAAGATATGATTAATGCTAAACCAATATCTGCAGCTGTAAAAGAATTTTTTGGTTCCAGTCAATTATCTCAATTTATGGATCAAAATAATCCTTTATCAGAAATTACACATAAAAGAAGAATTTCAGCATTAGGACTAGGGGGCTTAACTAGAGAAAGAGCAGGATTTGAAGTTCGAGATGTACATCCTACTCATTATGGTCGTGTTTGTCCTATAGAAACTCCAGAAGGTCCTAATATTGGATTAATTAATTCTTTATCTGTATATGCGCGAACAAATATGTATGGATTTTTAGAAACACCTTATCGAAAGGTAAGAAATGGTTTAGTTACTGAAGAAATTAATTATTTATCTGCTATAGAAGAAGGTAATTATATTATTGCACAAGCAAATACCAATATAGATAAAAATGGTTTTTTTACTGATGATTTAGTAACTTGTAGAAATAAAGGAGAATCTAGTTTATTTAATCGCAATCAAGTCAATTATATGGATGTTTCTACTCAACAAATTGTATCTGTTGGTGCATCTTTGATTCCTTTTCTCGAACATGATGATGCAAATCGAGCTTTAATGGGTGCAAATATGCAACGTCAAGCAGTACCTACTCTTAAAACAGATAAACCTTTGGTAGGTACCGGAATGGAACGAGCAGTTGCTGTAGACTCTGGAGTGACAGTAGTTGCTAAAAGAAGCGGTTTTATTCAATATGTTGATGCTTCTCGTATAGTAGTAAAGGTTAATGAAGAAGAAATGTTTTCAGAAGAAGCCGGTATCGACATTTATAATTTAACTAAATATACTCGATCAAATCAAAATACATGTATTAATCAAGAACCATGCGTAAATTTAAATGAAATAATAAAAAAAGGAGATGTCTTAGCAGATGGTCCTTCTACAGATCTAGGAGAACTAGCATTAGGACAAAATATGCGAGTAGCCTTCATGCCTTGGAATGGATATAACTTTGAAGATTCTATTTTAGTATCAGAACGAGTTGTACAAGAAGATCGTTTTACTACAATACATATACAAGAATTATCATGTATATCAAGAGACACAAAATTAGGACCAGAGGAAATTAGTTCAGATATACCTAACGTGGGAGAAGCAGCATTATCTAAATTAGACGAATCAGGAATTGTTTATATCGGAGCAGAAGTGACTGGAGGTGACATATTAGTAGGTAAGGTAACACCAAAAGGAGAAACTCAACTTACTCCAGAAGAAAAGTTATTACGTGCTATTTTTGGAGAAAAAGCATCAGATGTAAAAGATTCTTCATTACGAGTTCCTAATGGAGTATCCGGAACTGTTATAGATGTGCAAATATTTACTAGAGATGGTGTAAAAAAAGACAAAAGAGCCATAGAAATTGAAGATATGCAACTAAAAAAAGTTAAAAAAGATCTTACTGAAGAATTTAAAATATTTGAATTAAGCTTGTTTACTCATATTAAGAAAATTCTTTTATCTTTCGATGTTAAAGTAGAAAAACTTAATAAACTTCCTTATGAAAAATGGTTTTCAATTGAAATAAAACAAAAAGAAAAGCAAAAAGAAATAGAAAAACTTCAAAAACAACATAATGAATTAAAAGAAAAATTTAACAAAAAAATCGAAATGAAACGGCGTAAAATAACACAAGGAGATGATCTTGCTCCAGGTGTTCTAAAAATTGTAAAGGTATATTTAGCTGTAAAGCGCCAAATTCAACCTGGTGATAAAATGGCCGGAAGACATGGAAATAAAGGAGTAATTTCAAAAATTAATCCTATTGAAGACATGCCTTATGACGAAAATGGTATACCAGTAGATATTGTTTTAAATCCACTAGGTGTTCCTTCTCGTATGAATATAGGACAAATATTAGAAACACATTTAGGTATGGCAGCTAAAGGCATTGGTGATAAAATTAATAATATGCTTAAAACTCAAGAAAAAATATGTAATTTAAGAAAATTTATACAACAAGCATTTGATCTTGGAGATAATTTACGTCAAAAAATTGATTTAAATACGTTTTCAAATAAAGAAATCTTATGCTTAGCAAAAAATTTAAAAGGTGGTATGCCTATTGCCACTCCTGTTTTCGATGGTGCACAAGAAAACGAAATAAAAAAACTTTTAAAGTTTGCTGACTTACCTACGTCAGGACAAATTACACTTTTTGATGGAAGAACAGGGGAAAAATTTGAACGACCTGTTACAGTTGGTTACATGTATATGTTGAAACTAAATCACTTAGTAGATGATAAAATGCATGCTCGTTCTACTGGTTCTTATAGTCTAGTTACTCAGCAACCATTAGGTGGAAAAGCTCAATTTGGTGGACAGCGCTTTGGCGAAATGGAAGTTTGGGCACTAGAAGCGTATGGAGCATCTTATACATTACAAGAAATGCTAACTGTAAAATCTGACGATGTGAATGGAAGAACTAAAATGTACAAAAACATTGTAGATGGAAATCATCAAATGGAGCCCGGTATGCCAGAATCTTTTAATGTACTACTGAAAGAAATTCGATCATTAGGCATTAACATTGAATTAGAAAATGAATAATTGAAAAACTCTTAAAATGATAAATAATATTTATAGATTTATCACCTTAAAAAGATTTACTCCGACGGGAGCTAATGTGTGAAAGATTTACTAAAATTTTTAAAATCCCAAACTAAAAATGAAGATTTTGATGCTATTAAAATTTCATTAGCTTCTCCAGATATGATCAGATCCTGGTCATTTGGAGAAGTTAAAAAACCGGAAACTATTAATTATCGTACATTTAAACCTGAACGAGATGGATTGTTCTGTGCTCGTATTTTTGGTCCAGTAAAAGATTATGAATGTTTATGCGGAAAATATAAAAGATTAAAACATCGAGGTGTAATTTGTGAAAAATGCGGAGTTGAAGTAACACAAAGCAAAGTTAGACGAGAACGAATGGGTCATATAGAATTATCTTCACCAACAGCACATATTTGGTTTTTGAAATCTTTGCCATCACGAATAGGTTTATTATTAGATATGCCGTTAAGAGATATTGAAAGAGTATTATATTTTGAATCTTATGTTGTCGTAGAAGCAGGAATGACTAATCTTGAAAAACGTCAAATTTTAACTGAAGAACAATACTTAGATGCATTAGAAGAGTTTGGAGATGAATTTCATGCAACAATGGGTGCAGAAGCTATTCAATTTTTATTGAAAGATATTAATTTAGTACAAGAATGTAATATATTAAGAATTGAATTAAATGATACTAACTCTGAAACAAAAAGAAAAAAGCTAACAAAAAGAATTAAATTATTGGAAGCTTTTATTCAATCTCATAATAAACCTGAATGGATGATTCTTACTGTACTACCAGTTTTGCCTCCAGATCTTAGACCATTAGTGCCATTAGATGGAGGAAGATTTGCAACATCTGATTTAAATGATTTGTATCGTCGAGTAATTAATAGAAACAATCGTCTTAAACGTTTATTAGATTTAGCAGCTCCAGATATTATTGTAAGAAACGAAAAAAGAATGTTACAAGAAGCAGTCGACGCCTTGTTAGATAATGGAAGAAGAGGTAGAGCAATTACAGGATCAAATAAAAGACCTCTTAAATCACTAGCCGACATGATCAAAGGAAAACAAGGAAGATTCCGACAAAATCTTTTAGGAAAACGTGTAGATTATTCTGGTCGTTCAGTAATTACTGTCGGTCCTTATCTTCGTTTACATCAATGTGGTTTACCTAAAAAAATGGCGTTAGAACTTTTTAAACCATTTATATATGGTAAATTAGAAGTTCGCGGTTTAGCAACTACTATAAAAGCAGCAAAAAAAATGGTAGAAAGAGAAGAATCCGTAGTATGGGATATTTTAGATGAAGTAATTCGAGAACATCCCGTTCTATTAAATCGAGCACCTACTTTACATAGATTAGGTATACAAGCATTTGAACCTGTTCTTATTGAAGGTAAAGCAATTCAACTTCATCCATTAGTATGTGCTGCTTATAACGCTGATTTTGATGGAGATCAAATGGCTGTACATGTTCCATTAACATTAGAATCTCAATTAGAAGCTAGAGCTTTAATGATGTCAACTAATAATATCTTATCTCCAGCTAACGGAGAACCAATCATTGTACCTTCTCAAGACGTTGTATTAGGTTTATATTATATGACTCGTGAGAAAATCAATGGAAAAGGTGAAGGGATGTTATTAAATGGAGCTAATGAAGCAGAAAAAGTATATGTTTTAGGTATTGCTGAACTACATGCTTCAGTTAGAGTTCGCATAATAGAATATAAAAAAAATGAAGATAACAATTTTATACCAACAACAAAAATTGTTCGTACTACTATAGGAAGAGCAATATTATGGACAATAGTTCCTAAAGGACTACCTTTTAGCGTAGTAAATCAAACATTAGGGAAAAAAGATATTTCTAAAATGCTCAATACTTGCTATCGTATTTTAGGACTAAAACCAACTGTTTTTTTCGCTGATCAAATTATGTATACTGGTTTCGCTTATGCAGCAAGATCAGGAGCATCAGTTGGTATTGATGATATGGTGATACCAGAAAAAAAAGCAAATATTATTAATGAAGCAGAAATTGAAGTTGCTGAAATACAAGAACAATTTCAGTCTGGTCTAGTTACAGCTGGTGAAAGATATAATAAAGTTATTGATATTTGGGCTGCAGCCAATGAAAGAGTAGCTAAAGCTATGATGGAAAACTTATCTACAGAATCTGTAATAAATAAAAAAGGCGAAAAACAAAAACAAATCTCTTTTAATAGTATATTTATGATGGCAGATTCTGGAGCTCGCGGTTCTGCAGCACAAATTCGACAATTGGCTGGCATGAGAGGTTTAATGGCAAAACCAGATGGTTCTATTATTGAAACTCCAATTACAGCTAACTTTAGAGAAGGTTTAAATGTATTACAATATTTTATTTCTACTCATGGAGCACGTAAAGGATTAGCTGATACAGCCTTAAAAACTGCTAATTCTGGATATCTAACACGTCGTTTAGTAGATGTTGCTCAAGATTTAGTTGTAACACAAGAAGACTGTCAAACACATGAAGGTATTCTTATGACTCCACTAATAGAAGGTGGAGATGTAAAAGAACCATTAAGAGAACGTGTTTTAGGACGTGTAACTGCAGAAGATGTTGTCATACCAAATACTAATAAGGTACTAATTCAAAGAAATACATTGCTCAATGAAAAATGGTGTGATCTTTTAGAAAATAATTCTATAGATAATGTAAAAGTAAGATCAGTAGTAAATTGTGATACTGATTTTGGTGTTTGCTCTTATTGTTATGGTAGAGATTTAGCTAGAGGAAATCTAGTTAACAAAGGAGAAGCTATTGGTGTAATTGCCGCTCAATCTATAGGTGAACCTGGAACACAGCTTACTATGAGAACATTTCATATTGGTGGTGCAGCTTCAAGAGCAGCAGCAGAATCTAGTATACAAATAAAAAATAAAGGGATTATTAATCTTAATAATGCAAAATTTGTTACTAATTCTACAGGAAAAATAGTAATTACATCAAGAAATGTAGAACTTAATATAATTGATAATTTTGGTAGAACAAAAGAAAGTTATAAAGTACCTTATGGTGCAATTATGGCTAAAGGAGATGGTGAACACGTTAAATCTGGAGAAACTGTTGCAAAATGGGATCCACATACTATGCCAGTCATTACAGAAGTTAACGGTTTAGTTCGATTTATAGATATGATTGACGGTCAAAGTATTACACGACAAGCAGATGAATTAACAGGATTATCTTCTATAGTAATATTAGATACCGCAGAAAGAATGTCAATCGGTAAAGATTTAAGACCGGCATTAAAAATAATTGATCGTAATGGAAAAGATGTTCTTATTTCAGGAACAGATATGCCTGCACAATATTTTTTACCTGGAAAAGCTATTGTTCAACTAGACGATGGAGTAGAAATTAGTTCAGGTGATACATTAGCGCGCGTACCTCAAGAATCAGGAGGTACTAAAGATATCACTGGTGGACTTCCAAGAGTGGCAGATTTATTCGAAGCTAGACGACCAAAAGAACTAGCGATTTTAGCTGAAATTAGTGGTATTATATCTTTTGGAAAAGAAACAAAAGGAAAAAGAAGATTAGTTATTACACCAGTAGATGGAAAAGATGCTTATGAAGAAATGATTCCAAAATGGAGACAATTAAATGTATTTGAAGGAGAAAGAGTAGAAAGAGGAGATGTTGTATCCGATGGACCAGAATCTCCACATGATATTCTTCGCTTAAGAGGCATTCAAGCCGTAACTAGATATATTGTAAATGAAGTACAAGAGGTATATCGTTTACAAGGAGTAAAAATTAACGATAAACATATCGAGGTCATCATTAGACAAATGCTCCGTAAAGCCACTATAGTAAAATCAGGAGATTCTGATTTTTTAGATGGTGAACAAGTAGAATTTTCTCGTATAAAAATTTCAAACCGTAATCTAAATCAAAAAAATAAAAAATTAGTTTCTTTTTCAAGAGATTTATTAGGTATTACTAAAGCCTCTCTTGCAACAGAATCTTTCATATCAGCTGCGTCGTTTCAAGAAACTACAAGAGTTTTAACCGAATCTGCAGTTGCAGGAAGAAAAGATGAACTACGAGGACTAAAAGAAAATGTAATCGTTGGACGTTTAATTCCTGCAGGTACAGGATATGCATATCATAAAGAACGCTTAAATCGACGTCAGAAAAAACATAATAATTCTACAATCAATAATTCTACAATTAGTGTTGAAGAGGCATCCGCTAGTCTTTCAGAATTATTAAATTCCACTCTTACATAATAAAAATGATTATCTTATAATATTTTTTTAATATATACCATAAATTATGGCTGCTATTAAAAGCAGCCAAAATAAAAATTTAATAATTTGTTTTGATCAAAAAATATATTAATCAATATGATAATAAAAAACTTAATTATTAATTTTATATTATTATCAAATAAATAAAGTATTTTTTTATAAAATATAATTATCATTTTTTATGATTTAAAATATAATCTTAAACACAATTAAATATTTATAAAAATTTATTAAAAAAAACGTATAATTTATATAGTATCTTTTTGATTATTTTTATATATCAAAAATAATTTTCAATAAAAAAATTTTCAAACTGATTCTTCTTTCTTTTTATATTTATTTTTTATAAATATAAAGTTATTTAATTTAAATTAATAAAAAATTATATGACATAAAAAACATTTTTGTACATAAAATTTTATATCTGATTTTATAATAATAGCATCTAAATAAATTATTAATTTTTAAATTTAAATAAAAAGGAAAAATGATGAATAAAACTCAATTAATTGATATTATCTCCAAAAAATCTAATTTATCTAAAATACAAGCCAAATCTACTTTAGAAGCAACATTATCAACTATTATTCAATCGTTAAAAAAAGGAGAATCTGTTCAGATAGTTGGATTTGGAACTTTTAAAGTCAATTTAAGATCTTCCCGTACAGGACGTAATCCTCAGACAGGACAAGAAATACAAATTCCTGCAACTAAAGTTCCTAGCTTCATATCTGGTAAAACTCTAAAAAATGCAGTCAAATAATTTAAAAAAATATTATATTTAAAAATATAAAAAAGGGGCTTATGCCCCTAATATAACTATTATATATCTTAAAAATTAATATCTTAAAAACGTATGTTATATAAAACATAAAAAATGATATTCAGTACACTATAAAAAGAAAATATATTATGCCATCAATTAATTTTATAAAAAATGCTTTAATTAGTGTTGCAGATAAAACAGATATCTTAAAAATATCAAATATTTTAATAAAAAATCAAATTTCTTTATTTTCAACAGGAGGTACTGCTAAAGTTTTAAAAAAAAATAATATACCTGTTATAGAAATATCAGATTATACAAAATTTCCAGAAATAATGGATGGACGGGTTAAAACATTACATCCCAAAATTATGGCAGGAATTTTAAGAAGAGAGAATAAAGATGAAGAAATTATGCAATTATATGAAATATCTCCTATAGATATAGTTATTGTTAATTTTTATCCATTTCAAAAAGAAATAAATATTAAAAATAACGATATTGACAATATTATAAATAATATTGATATAGGTGGACCAACACTTATAAGAGCTTCTGCAAAAAATTATAAAAATGTTATAGTCATAGTAGACCTTTCTGATGTTCAACATATTATAGATTCAATTAATAATAATACTATGAACATAAAAAAAAGATTTTATTTAGCGACAAAAGCATTCGAATATACAGCAAATTATGAAAGAATTATTTCACAATATTTTATTAAAAAAAATAACATTAAAAAAAATGATTTTAAAAATTTGTTTCCTAAAGAAATAAATTTTTCCTTTACAAAAAAACAAGATCTAAGATACGGAGAAAATCAACATCAAAAAGCATCATTTTATATAGAACAAAATATTATGCAATCTGGAACTATTAGTTCTGCAAAACAAATACAAGGTAAAAATTTATCTTATAATAATATATCTGATGCTAATACAGCACTAGAATGTGTAAAAGAGTTCAATAAACCAGCTTGTGTTATTGTTAAACATGAAAATCCATGTGGTGTTGCAGTTAATAGTTCTCTTGCAGAATCATATTTATCAGCATATTATGCTGATCCTATTTCAGCATTTGGTGGTATAGTGGCGTTTAATTCAGTATTAGATGAAAATACTGCTAAAAATATCACTAAAACTAAACAATTTATTGAAGTTATTATTGCACCTGAAATAAATATCTCAGCATTAAAAATTTTAAAAAATAAACCAAATATAAGAATTCTTATTACTGGAAAAATAAAAAAAAATAAAATATCAATAGATTTTAAAAGAATCACTAATGGACTACTTGTACAAGAATATGATTCTCATAATATAGATCTGGAAACTTGGAGTTATGTCACAAAACGTATTCCAACAAAAAGTGAGCTAGAAGATGCTATATTTTGCTGGAAAGTAGCAAAATTTGTTAAATCCAATGCAATTGTATATGGACATAATCAAGTCACTATTAGTATAGGTGCAGGGCAAATGAGTAGAATTTATTCTACTAAATTAGCAAATATTAAAATAAAAGATCAAGGAAAAAATACTATTGGTGCAACTATGGCATCTGATGCTTTTTTCCCTTTTAGAGACGGAATCGATAGTGCTGCATTAGTTGGAATTAATTGTATTGTACAACCAGGTGGATCTATACGTGATAAAGAAATTATACAAGCAGCTAATGAAAAAAATATGACTATGATTTTTACAAATAAACGTCATTTTAGACATTGATATACATTGAATTAAACGTACTTGTTAAGTCAAATAATATCTAATATTTTCTAGAAAAGAACTATATTGTCGTGCTAAATCATCATTTAGATATCTATATAGAATCTAAAAGATGATTTAACATTAAAAAATATTTTAAGTTCTAAAAAAATAATAGATTTATTAATCTACTTTAATATTTTTAATATCTTTTCTTAATTTTTTTGTTGCTTTAATCATATTTTTTAAAGCTAATACTGTTTCCTTCCAATTTCTTGTTTTTAAACCACAATCTGGATTTACCCAAACACGTTCAAATGGAATATATTTGATGGCTTTTTTTAGTAATAAAATAATAGATTCTATACTAGGTATATTCGATGAATGTATATCATATACTCCAGGACCAACTTCATTTGGATATTTAAATTCTTTGAATGATTTTAATAATTCCATATCTGAACGAGCTGTTTCTATCGTAATTACATCAGCATCTAGTAAAGCAATAGAATTCATTATATCATTAAACTCACAGTAGCACATATGGGTATGAATTTGCGTAGTATTTTTTACAGCAGAGGAAGCTAAACGAAATGCATCAACAGACCAAGATAAATATTCAGACCAAGCACTTTTTCTTAATGGTAATCCCTCTCGTAAGGCAGGTTCATCAATTTGAATAATTTCTATTTTTTCTTTTTCTAAATCTAAGACCTCATCACGCAATGACAAAGCAATTTGTGTAGCAATTTTTTTTAATGAAATATCTTCTCTTGGAAAAGACCAAAATAAAATAGTAACTGGTCCAGTTAACATTCCTTTAATTGGTTTTTCTGTTAAAGAACGAGCATATTTAGACCACTCTAGAGTAATTGGATTAGGACGACTAATATCACCAATAATAATAGGAGGTTTTACACATCGAGATCCATAACTCTGAACCCATCCATTATCCGTAAAAATAAATCCATCTAAATGTTCACCAAAATATTCTACCATATCATTTCTTTCAAATTCACCATGTACTAAAACATCTATATCTAATTCTTCTTGTATTCTTATTGCTTTTTTAATTTCTTTTTTAATTTCTTTTGAATATTCACTATCGTTAATTAACCCATTTTTAAAATCACGACGCAATTTTCTAATATTAATAGTTTGAGGAAAAGATCCGATAGTAGTGGTAGGTAAGATAGGTAAATTAAATTTTTTATTTTGTTCTTTAGAACGAATTGTATACGAACTTACGCGTTTATATTGATTGATTTTAATATCAGATAAACGTTGTTCTACTTCGATTCTATGTACTCTATTTGAAGTAATTCTTTTATAGATAGGTGCAGACCATTTTTTAATAGAAATAACATCATTATTATTTAATGCATTTGACAGTAATGATAATTCATTACATTTTTGTATCGCAAATGAAAACCATTCTTTTACTTCTTTATCTAAGTGTTTTTCTTGTTGTAAATCAATCGGTGTATGTAACAATGAACATGATGAACCAATCAATATTTTTTTACGATTTTTCAAAATTTTAGAAATAGAATTAAACCATTTAACAAGATCAGATCGCCAAACATTTCGTCCATTAATTACACCTAAAGATAACATCCATTTTGATGGTATTTTTAAATTAAAATCAACTAAATCATATTTTCCAGCAACTAAATCAATATGAATTCCTTCAACAGGCAAATCACGAATAAATTCTATATTATGATTAACACTATCAAAATATGTAGTAAGTAATATTTTTCCTATTCCATAAAGTTTTTTATAAGTATAAGAGTAAGCTTCTTGCCATTTTTTTGGTAATTCTAAAACTAATGCTGGTTCATCAATTTGAACAAAATTAATGTGACGATTAGATAATTCTTTTAATACTTCTTTATAAATTACAATAATATTTTCTATCATATCTAAACGATCAAAATTCTCTCCTTTTACTTTTCCTAACCAAAGATATGTAATAGGACCTAAAAGTATAGGTTTAACTTTATATCCCAAAAATAATGCTTCATCTACTTCATTCAAAATTTGTTTCCAAGAAAATTTTAAAGTTTTATTTTTATAAAATTCAGGAACAATATAATGATAATTAGTATTAAACCACTTAGTCATTTCTGAAGCAGAAACATCTGGAATACAACCTCGTGCTATACGAAACATACAATCTAAATCAATAGAATTATTAACATAATTATGTCTTTCTGGGATATTTCCAAGCATCATACTAGTAGTTAATACCTGATCGTACCAAGCAAAATCTCCAACTGGTATATAATCAATTCCAGATTCTTTTTGTTTTTTCCAATTTGTTTTTCTTATATTGCGTCCAACTAACAACAAATCCTCAAGTGAAATATTATTAGACCAATATTTTTCTTGAGCTCTTTTTAATTCACGATTTAGACCTATTCTCGGAAAACCAAGAGTGTGATTTAAGATTCTCATATAACATTGTCCTATTAATTATTTAAATTTCATAAAAACTAATTTATAATTGCTTTATTTTAAATATATAATCTATAATTCTAGTATTAAGAAAAATTAGCAAGCGTAAATAGTTAATGCTTAATATGAAGGAATCTCATGATTGAAATAAAACACTTTCGCACATTACAAGCACTAAAAAATAGTGGATCATTAAGTGGAGCTGCAATTCAACTGCATCAAACGCAATCAGCAATATCTCATCAATGTAAAGAATTAGAAAAAAAAATAGGATTTAAATTGTTTATTCGTAAAAGTCAACCCATAAAATTTACAATTCAAGGTGAAATTTTACTTCAATTATCTGAAGAAGTACTACCTAAGATAGAAAAAGCAATAAAAAAATGTACTGATTCTCATAATAAAATCGTTCGATTAGCTATGGAATGTCATAGCTGTATTCAATGGTTAACACCTGCATTAAAAATATTTAAAAAAAAACTTCCAAATGTAAAAGTAGATTTTTATTCTGATATGACTTTTAGTCCTCAACCATTTTTACAGCAAGGAAAATTAGATATCGTATTAACTTCTGAAGTATTACCAAGAAGTAATTTGTTTTATATGCCAATGTTTGATTTTGAAATACGTTTGATTTTATCTCCCAATCATCCTCTTGTATTAAAAAAAAACAATATTACGCCAGAAGATCTTCAATATGAAATACTAATGACTTATCCTGTTCAAAAAAATAGATTAGATATATGGAAACGTTTTTTAAAACCTTCTGGTGTCGTTCCTATATTTAAAAACGTAAATAATACTTTACTTTTAATACAGATGGTATCTGCACAAATGGGAATTACTGCGTTACCACATTGGATAGTAGATAATTTTGAACGTCAAGGTTTAATTGTGACAAGAAAAATAGGTAATGGAATATGGGGTAGACTATATGCAGCTATACGAAATGGCGAACAACAAGAATTAGTAATACAAAACTTTATTCATTCTATACATTTACATGCTTGCACTCATTTAAAATTTATTCGCGGTGTATTAAAACCGCAAATTTTCAAAACATTTTAATAAAACATTAATTGAATCATAAATATTATAACTTTAACTTAAAACATATTTTTTATTTTTTGATAAAAATTTCATATAAACATTTTGCAACACCATCATCATCATTACTTTCAATAATTTTTGCATTTGGTAATATATTTTTTAAACGTAAATCAGCGTTTTTCATAATATAAGATTTTCCAGAAATAGAAAGCATGTCTTCATCATTCATTCCATCTCCAAATGAAAAACAATTATTTAAAGAAATATTTAATAAACGAGCTATTAATTTTAATCCATAACCTTTTGAAGTTTTTCTCGATACGATTTCTAAACAACCAGGAACTGAAAAATGAATATTAATTTTCTTTTCATATAATTCAATAATTTTTTTTTCAAGATTATATAATTTATGTAAATTTTTACTTGTAAAAAAAACTTTACTAATTTTATCAAAATGAAAATTATCTAAACTAAAATTTTCATATTTTAAGGATGTAAGACTAGGACAAAAATTATTTTCTATTTTATTATTGTTTATATACCATTTATTATTTCGATACAACTGAGTAATAATTTCTTGATCGTTATATACTATTTTACAAAGTTTAAAAGTTATATTTTCAGATAATTCATCGCTAAATATCAATTGATTATCTAAATCATAAATTTTAGCACCATTAGAAGTAATCATAAAAGATTTAATATTTAAAATATCTCTAATTTGTATTACATCTAAATAATGACGACCTGATGCAATAACAAAGTAATGTTTTTCTGATAATAATTTTATAGTTTTTTTAGTATACTCTGTGAGTTTATTTTTTGAAGTAAGTAAAGTACCATCTAAATCTACTGTAATAATTCGACGCATAACATCACCTTAAAAAAATACAATATATCTTATATTAGATAATATTCTATATGAATATTTAAAATCATAAACTGGTATTCCATAACTGAACTAAAAATATCATTAATTAAAACTATTCAATTAAAAATCTTTTATTTAATATAATTATATTAATAAAATTTTGATAAAAGGTTATTTCATGTTTCAAAAAAAAACAAACGTAATAATACTTGCAGCTGGAAGAGGCACTAGAATGAAATCTAGCCATCCTAAAGTATTACACTTTTTAGGTGGAAAAACAATTTTAGAACATGTTATTCAAACTGCAAAATCTATAAAACCAAAAAAAATTATATTAGTTTATAATCATCCGAAAAAAGTTATATCTTCAATAATATGCAATCATTCTCTTGAGTTGGTTATGCAAAAAAAACCTGAAGGAACAGGAAAAGCAATACAATTGGCTTTAAAAAACATACCAAATGATGAAAACGTATTAGTGTTATATGGAGATGTTCCATTTATTTCATCAAAATCAATAAGAAAATTACAAAGATTGAAAAAAACATCAAAAATCAATTTGTTAACTATGAAAGTAAAAAATCCTAATGGATATGGACGTATTTTACGAAAAAAAGGAAGAGTTGTAAGAATAATAGAAGAATTAGATGCAAATTATAAAGAAAGAAATATTAAAGAAATATACTCTGGAATTTTTATAGCTAATAGTGAAGATCTAAAAAAATGGTTAGGAAAAATTAGTAATCAAAACAAGAAAAAAGAATATTATGCTACCGATATTGTTGCCATAGCATATTTTGAAGGTAACTTTATTCAAACAACAGAACCTTTTAAATATCAAGAAATACTAGGAGTAAATAATAAATTACAATTATCTATGTTAGAAAATATTCTACAACAAGAGCAAATTAATAAATTACTTATTGATGGAGTAATGTTAAAAGATCC
>NZ_CP034870.1:28087-28979 GCF_005081185.1 Buchnera aphidicola (Lipaphis pseudobrassicae) | reverse complement strand
AATGTGATTTTAGGAGATAACGTTCAAATTGGAGTAGGATGTATTATTAAAAATAGTATTATTGATAATCAAACTAAAATTCAAGCATATACAATCATAGAAAATGCAAAAATAGGTAAAAATTGTATCATTGGACCATTTGCTCATTTAAGAACAAACACTATATTAGATCAAACAATTAAAATAGGAAATTTTGTTGAAATCAAAGATAGTATTATAAAAAAAAATTGTAAAATCAAACATTTAAGTTATATAGGAAATTCTGAAATTGGAAGTAATGTTAACATTGGAGCAGGTAGTGTTACATGTAATTATGATGGGGTAAATAAATTAAAAACCATCATTGGTGACAATGTTTTCATTGGCGCTAATACAGAATTAATTGCACCAATTAAAATTACAAAAAATACAACTATTGGAGCAGGAACAACTTTAACAAAAGATATTAACGAATCTTGTTTAGTTTACAATAAAAAAGAACAAAAATATAAAAAAAATTGGATACATCCTAATAAATTTCGTCAAAAATAATAACTATAATTTTTTAATAAAAATTATTTATAAAAATAAATAGTTTTAAAAAATATAAAAAAGGTATAAATATGTGCGGTATTGTTGGTGCAGTCACAAAAAATAATATTATTAATTTTCTTCTAAAAGGTATTAAACAATTAGAATATCGAGGATATGATTCTTCAGGATTGGCTATAGTAAATAATAAAAATAATATTATTAGAATTCGTTGTGTTGGAAAAGTAGACAAATTAGTAGAAAAGGTAAATAAAAAAAAAATATTTGGTAACATTGGAGTAGCTCATACACGTTGGGCTACGCATGGAAAAATTTCTAAAGAAAATACTCATCCACATATTTCTTCAAATATTATTGTTGT
>NZ_CP034870.1:0-28006 GCF_005081185.1 Buchnera aphidicola (Lipaphis pseudobrassicae) | reverse complement strand
AGCAACAATCTATTGAAAATGTTATAAAAAATAGTATCAAAAAATTACATGGCAATTACAGTATGGTTATAATAGATACAAATAATCCATTAGAACTAATAGC
This sequence comes from Buchnera aphidicola (Lipaphis pseudobrassicae), assembly GCF_005081185.1. Lineage (GTDB taxonomy): Bacteria > Pseudomonadota > Gammaproteobacteria > Enterobacterales > Enterobacteriaceae > Buchnera > Buchnera aphidicola_AD. The sequence continues at coordinate 27,903 of NZ_CP034870.1, read as the reverse complement.
AGTTCGATCTAAAAGCCCATTAGTTATAGGACTAGGGACAGAAGAAAATTTTATTGCATCTGATCAAATAGCATTATTGCATATCACAAAACGTTTTATATTCTTAGAAGAAGACGATATTGCCATTATTACAACAAACAAAATTAATATTGTGAATAAAAATAACACTGTCATTCATAGAAAAGCAATTACATCTAATATTCAATATAAAACAGTGAAAAAAGGAAAATATCGTTATTATATGGAAAAAGAAATATATGAACAACCTATATCTATTCAAAATACTTTACGAAATCGTTTAAAAGAAAACAATACAATAAATTTTTTAGAATTAGGAATAAAAGAAAATCTTTTGTTTTCTAAAATAGAACATATTCAAATAGTTGCATGTGGAACCTCATATAATGCAGCTATGGTTTCTAGATATTGGTTTGAATCTCTCATCGATCTTCCTTGTGATGTTGAAATATCTTCTGAATTTTCTTCTAGAAAAATAGCTGCAAGAAAAAATAGTTTTTTAGTAACTTTATCACAGTCAGGTGAAACTGCTGATACATTATCAGCATTAAGATATTCTAAAAAATTTAAATATTTAGGAAATTTAACGATATGCAACATGGAAGGATCTTCTTTAGTTAAAGAGTCAGATAACTGTTTATTAACTAAAGCAGGAATAGAAATCGGAGTTGCTTCAACTAAATCTTTTACAACACAACTAACTGTTTTACTGATGTTAGTAGCAAAAATTGCAAATATACAAAACAAAATTCAAGTTGAAAAAAAAATTGTACAAACATTAAATGTTTTACCTACTAGAATCAAAGAAGTTTTGAAAAAAAATCAGTTAATTAAAAGTATAGCAAATCAATTATTTGATAAAAAACATATATTATTTATTGGAAGAGGTGAATACTATCCTATTGCAATAGAGGGAGCTTTAAAACTAAAAGAAATTTCTTATATTCATGCTGAAGCTTATGCTGCAGGAGAACTAAAACACGGACCTCTTGCACTAATTGATAAAAATATACCAGTAATTATTATTGCTCCAAAAAATTTTTTATTAGAAAAAATAAAAAAAAATATTAAAGAAATATCTTCAAGAGGGGGATCAATTTATGTTTTTTCAGATGAAGAATTTGATTATGATGAAAATGTAAAATTTATAAAATTACCATATATAGAAGAGTTAATAGCACCTATATTTTATGCAGTACCTTTACAATTACTTGCATATTATATCGCATTAAATAAAAGAAAAAATATCGATCAACCAAGACATCTTGCTAAAGCTGTTACAGTAGAATAATTATATAAAAAAATTTTATCATATATAAAAATTATATTCATTAAAATTAAAAAAAGAGTATGAGCTTTTAACTATAAATAAACTTATTCTCATACTCTGTATGAAAAAATGTTATAAGTTATTAATGTATTCAATACAATATTTATTGTACAGATTAAGATTCTATAGCTATTCTTAATTTCTTCATAGCGTTTTTTTCTAATTGCCGAATACGTTCTGCAGAAATACCATAATTTTTTGCTAGTTTTTGTAAAGTATTTTTTTTGTCGTTATCTAACCAACGTGCATGAATAATATTACGACTACGTTCATCTAATCCTAATAATGCATCACTTAATTTACTTGAAGCATGTTCTTCCCAATTATCTGCTTCTAAACCATTGGCAAAATTAGATGTTTTATCCTGTAAATGTTGCGTGTTGTTATAACTTTTTCCATCTATGCAATCTTCTTCTGGAAAAGGATTAAAAGTAACATCCTGAACTGACATTCGAGATTCCATTTCTCTTACATCTTTACTACTTACTCCTAATTCTTTTGCAACTATATTAATTTCTTCTTCATTAAACCAACCTAATCTTTTTTTCGTTTTTCTTAAATTAAAAAATAATTTTCTTTGAGATTTTGTAGTAGCGACTTTGACAATACGCCAATTTCGTAAAACATACTCATGAATTTCTGACTTAATCCAATGCACAGCAAAAGAAACTAAACGAACACCTATTTCAGGATTAAATCTACGTACTGCTTTCATTAGACCAATATTCCCTTCTTGTATAATATCAGCTTGCAGCAAACCGTATCCCGAATAGTTACGTGAAATATGAATTACAAAACGAAGATGAGATAAAATCAAAGTTTTTGCAGCATCTAAATCACCATTATAACGTAATCGTTTAGTGAGCAATTGTTCTTCTCTAATTGATAACATTGGCCACAGATTAGCTATTCTGATATAAGAATCTAAATTACTTGGTAACGTCACAGATAAAATCTGTAATTTATCGATCATTTTTATTCCCGCATCAACGAATTATATATACTAAAATATGAATATGTGGGACATTTTTATAATACTGTAATTAAAAATATAAATCAAAGATTTATATTAACAATATAATAAATATTATTATTTTTGACTAAAAATAGCATTAATAAATTCTTTACTATTAAAAATACCTAAATCCTGTATTTTTTCTCCGATTCCAATATAACGAATAGGAATATTGAATTGATTTGCTAATGAAAAAACTACTCCTCCTTTTGCTGTTCCATCTAATTTAGTAATTACAATACCAGTTAAATTTAACGCTTTATGAAATATTTCTGTTTGTTGTATTATGTTTTGTCCATTACAAGAATCAACAATTAACATTGTTTCATGAGGTCCAGAAGAATCTATTTTTTTAATCACTCTAACTATTTTTTTTAATTCTTCTATTAAATGTAATTTATTATGCAATCTTCCTGCTGTATCAATAATTAAAACATCTATTTTTTTTGCTTTTGCTGATTGTATCGCATCGAATACTACCGCTGCAGGATCCGAATGAAAACTTTGAGCAATAACTGGTATTTTATTAACTTTTCCTAATGTTTGTAATTGTTCTATTGCTGCAGCTCTAAAGGTATCGGCAGCGGCTAAAATTACAGACTTTCCTTCTAATTTATATTTTTGTGCTAACTTTACAACTGTTGTTGTTTTTCCTGTACCATTAACTCCTACTACTAGAATAATAAAAGGAATATGACTAGATATTTTTAATGGTTTTTCTACATTCTTTAAAATAGTATACATATTTTTTTTTAATAGAAAATATACCTTTTCAGGAACATGTAAATCTTTTTTATTGATCTCTTTAATTAAATTACTAATAATTTGATTTGTAGTATTATAACCGATATCAGCAAGTAACATTTTTTCTTCTAATTCTGTAAAAAGATTCTTATCAACAGTTTTTGATAAAAAAATATTACTAATTCCATCTCCAAGAATTTTTTTTGTTTTATTTAAACTCTGTTTTAAACGTGTAAAAAAATTTATTTTTATATTTTTAATATTTTTTAAATTTTCATTTTTATTATTAAACGTTTCTATTTTATTATTTTTGATAATATCTTGTTCTATTAAAGAATCATTAATATTAGATAAGTTTTGGTTAATTTCTATATTTATATTATCTGTATCAATTATTTTATTTTTAAATATAGAATTATTTTTTAGTTCTTTTTTCTTATCTTCTTGCAATGTATTTTTTATTTTCTTTTTTTTAATTACAGAACTTAACCAAGAAAAAAAATTGTTTTTTTTATCATCTTTCATTTTATCATCCTTTTATTTGCTAAATAAAAATCATGTTTCTTGAACTATTTACATCTTTAAAAAAATATTTATTTGTATCATTATTAATTATAAAATAAATTATACTATTAAGATAAATCATCTAAAAAATGCATAATTATTTCTTACAAAAACATGGAAAGGTATATATTATTTCTGGAAAATTTAAGGGAAGAAAAATATCTTTTAATAATATTTCTAATCTACGTCCTACTACGAATCAAATACGAGAAACACTATTTGAATGGTTATCTAAATATGTTAAAAATTCTAGATGTCTTGATTGTTTTGCAGGTAGTGGCGCTTTAGGAATAGAAGCCATATCTCGTTATGCTTCGTTTTCAACATTTTTAGAAATAAACAAAAAAACAATTATTAACCTCAAAAAAAACATCAAAAAATTAAATATATACAATGCAGAAATAATACATACAAACACCTTAAATTGGTTAAAAAAAAATGGAAAACCATATGATATAATATTTATTGATCCACCTTATTATAAAGGATTAATTGAATCAACTATTAATTTATTAGAGAATAATAAATGGATTAAAAGCCAATCTATTATTTATATTGAAAAAGAAAAAAAAAGACCTATTTTTATACCAAAAAATTGGATTTTATATAAAAAAAAAATAACAAATAATATTGAATGCTATCTTTATTTCGTTAAAATATCAAATCTATAATATAGATATTAATATCTTTACTAATATCTTGTAATTTACAGAGGTAAAACATTTATGAAAATTTTAATTTCTCAAAATACAACACTTGATTTATTTTGCAAAAATCCTATTCAAATTTTAGAAAAATCAAATAATGGTTCCTTAATAATTTTAAAAAACGAAGTTCCTGTTTTTTATGCAGTAACTCCTTTTTTTTTAAAAAAAATATTTGATCTTGAATATGACTCTATATATAAAAATGTAAAAAAAGACAACATAAATAAAAAATTCTCTATGCATTCTAAATGGATTCCTGATAAAGATTTTATTCGTCAGGCAGCATTATGGGGTATAATGTTAGATACAGAAGTATCACCATCTGAACTTGCGTCTTTTATCTCTTATTGGGAAGCAGAAGGTTGTTTTTTTTATCATATACAATGGCAACAAAAACTAGCTCAAAGTTTACAAAAAAGTAGATCAATTAATAAATTTTCGAAAAAAAAACGAGATATTACTCATATACCACAACCAGATCAAACTATACCAAGTGGATTTAGAGGAAAATAATGACATTTCATACTGAATTTTTTAAACGTCTTAAACGTCTTATGCCGAATAATATCAAACCAAAATTTGATAATGACGAAGATTTATTGGCTTGGAATCAAGAACAAGGAAGATTGTCTTCTGAATCCATATTACGTGAAAATAAAGCAATGAGAATGCAACGTGTTCTAGGAAGGTCTGGAATTAGAGAATTATATATGAACTGTTCATTTGATAATTATAAAATTGAACATGATGGTCAAAAAAGAGTTCTAAAAGCATCTAAAAAATATGCAGAAGAATTTAACCAAAATATTGCCAGTTTTATATTTTCAGGAAAACCAGGTACAGGTAAAAATCATTTAGCATCAGCTATAGGAAATTATTTAATTTTACATGGAAAAAGTATTTTACTAGTTACTGTAGCTGATTTAATGTCGAATATGAAAGGTACATTTAGTGGCACTAGTAATATTACTGAAGAAAGTTTATTACATAATCTAAGTAGTGTAGATTTACTCATGATAGATGAAATTGGAATGCAAACTGAATCTCGTTATGAAAAAGTAATTATTAATCAAATAGTTGATAGACGATCATCATCTAAACGATCTACTGGAATGTTATCCAATTTAGATCATCAAGGAATGAAAAATTTATTAGGTGAAAGAGTAATTGATAGAATGCGTTTAGGAAATAGTTTATGGTTAACATTTGAATGGGATAGTTATAGACAATATGTTAAAGGAAACGAGTATTGAAAATAATTTATGGATCTATAAATAAACTACTATTATTTAATTCTACAGACATATTCGCCAGATCGAGTATCTACTTTAACTAATGAACCAATTTGAACAAACAAAGGTACTCTTATAATCGCACCTGTATTTAAAGTTGCTAATTTAGTAACATTACTATTAATAGTATCACCTTTTAAAGTTGCTTCTGTATTTAAAACCTGAAGTTCCACAAAATTTTTTGGTGTAATAGAAATTGGTTGATTATTCCATAAAATAACAGTACAAGGATCTTGTTCTAATAACCATTTTCTATTAGAACCAACAATTTTTTTTTCTACTGATAATTCTTCAAAAGTATTATCGTGGATAAAATACCAAAATTGACCGTCATTGTATAAATAAGAAAGTTTGTATTCTACAATATCAGCTATTGGTAAAAAATCCGTAGATCTAAAAGTTTTTTCTATAAGTTGTTTCGTTCCAAAATTTCTTAATTTTACACGAACAAAAGCCTGGCCTTTTCCAGGTTTTACAAATTCACTAGATTCTACTAAATAAGGTTCATTTTCAAATATAATTTTACAACCAGAACGAAAATTATTACTATAACACAATCTCATATAAACCTCTATCGTTGCAAAATATATAGAAATGAAAAAAATAAATAGTGTAATCAAAAAAGATAACTGGTTACATGAACTATCTAACTCTATTACCCATCCAAAAGAATTATTAAAAATTCTCAATCTAGAAAATCATATTCAATATTCTACATTAAAAAAAAATAAAAAATTTTCATTTCGTGTTCCATATTCTTTTATTGCAAGAATGAAAAAAAATGATCCAAAAGATCCACTTTTTTTACAAGTAATAAATAATAATCAAGAATTTTTAAAATCTTCAGAATATATAAAAGACCCTACAAAAGAAATAAAAAATATTATTTTACCTGGTTTAATTCATAAATACCATGATAGAGTATTATTAATAGTGAAAACTAACTGTGCCATTCATTGTAGATACTGTTTTCGAAAATATTTTCCTTATGAAATAAATCAAGGAGGAAAAAAAAATTGGATGCAAGCACTTGAATACATAAAAAATAAAAAAGAGCTAAATGAAGTTATTTTGTCGGGAGGCGATCCATTAATGGCAAAAGATCACGAGTTAATATGGCTAATTAAATTAATATCTAGTATTAATCATATTAAAAGATTGAGAATACATACTAGATTACCTGTTGTCATACCCAGTCGAATTACTTTTGATCTTTGTCAAATATTTTTTCAATCACGAATAAAAATTATTTTAGTAACTCATATTAATCATCCACAAGAAATTAACAAAGAATTAAGTAAAAGTCTTTTTAAATTAAAAAAATCAGGTGCGATCTTATTAAATCAAAGTGTTTTATTGAAAAATATTAATGATAATCCTATTATTTTAGCCAAATTAAGCAATATTTTATTTGAAAATAACGTTCTTCCGTATTATTTACATATTTTAGACAAAGCAATCGGTACGAAACATTTTTTAGTTTCAAATAAAAAAGCAAAAGTTATTATGAAAAATTTAATGAAAATGATTTCTGGTTATTTAGTACCTAGACTAGTTTACGATACTGGCTCTAAAGATAATAAATCAATAATTATTTGAATGAAAAAAAATAATATTAAAATCTTAGTATTTTAATCTATTTAAGAAAAAACTTTCCTCAGTGTAGTTAAATCTGAGGAAAGCAATCATTTAAATAATTTTAATAAAATTAGATTGATGTAATAACAATCAAATTACATCATTCCGCCCATACCACCCATTCCTCCAGCAGGAGAAGGATTAGAATCAGAAGACTTGTCTTCTTTTGGTAGGTCAGTAACCATACATTCAGTAGTTATCATTAAACCAGCTACTGAAGCAGCATATTGTAAAGCAGAACGTGTAACTTTAGTAGGATCTAATATACCAAAATCTATCATATCGCCATATTCATCAGTGGCTGCATTATAACCATAATTACCTTTACCATCTTTTACATTGTTGGTAACTACAGAAGGTTCTTCACCTGAATTTGATACGATTTGACGTAATGGTGCTTCCATTGCACGTAATGCAACACGAATACCTACATTTTGATCTTCGTTTTGACCACGTAAATTAGATATTTTTCCTGCTACTCTAACTAATGCAACACCACCGCCAGCAACTACTCCTTCCTCTACTGCCGCACGAGTTGCATGTAATGCATCTTCAACACGTGCTTTTTTCTCTTTCATTTCTACTTCTGTAGCTGCACCTACTTTTAATACAGCAACTCCACCTGATAATTTAGCTAAACGCTCATTTAATTTTTCTTTGTCATAATCAGAAGTAGCTTCTTGAATTTCTTGTCGAATTTGACTAATACGACTTTGAATTGCGTGTTTTTCTCCAATACCACCAATTATAGTTGTAGTATCTTTACTGATTACAACACGCTTTGCTTGACCTAAATCTTCTAAAGTAGATTTTTCTAATTCCATTGCTAATTCTTCAGAAATAACAGAACCACCAGTAAGAATAGAAATATCTTGCAACATTGCTTTACGACGATCTCCAAATCCAGGAGCTTTTACTGCAGCTACTTTTACAATACCTCTCATGGAGTTAACTACTAATGTAGCTAATGCTTCACCTTCTAAATCTTCCGAAATAATTAATAATGGTTTTCCTGATTTTGCAACAGACTCTAATATTGGTAACATCTCCCGAACATTAGAAATTTTTTTATCAGCCATTAAAATATATGGATTTTCTAATTCAACAATACCTGTTTCTGGTTTATTGATAAAATAAGGAGATAAATAACCTCGATCAAATTGCATACCTTTTACAACTTCTAATTCATTTTGTAATCCTGTTCCTTCTTCTACTGTTATAACTCCATCATTACCAACTTTTTCCATTGCTTCTGCAATTAATGCTCCAACTTTTTCATCTGCATTCGCAGAAATAGTACCCACTTGTGTAATTGCTTTAGAATCAGAACATGGTACTGATAAATTTTTTAGTTCTTCTACTGCACTAATAACAGCTTTATCAATTCCACGCTTAAGATCCATTGGATTCATTCCAGCAGCAACAGCTTTTAAACCTTCATTTACTATAGATTGAGCTAATAATGTTGCTGTTGTTGTTCCATCACCTGCTGCATCATTTGCTTTTGATGCAACTTCTTTTACCATTTGAGCTCCCATATTCTCGAATTTATCTTCTAATTCGATTTCACGAGCCACTGATACACCGTCTTTAGTAATACTAGGTGCTCCAAAAGATTTATCTAAAACTACATTTCTACCTTTTGGTCCTAAAGTAACCTTCACTGCATCAGCTAAAACATTAACTCCACGAAGCATTTTAATACGAGCTTCATTACCAAATTTTACGTCTTTAGCAGCCATTTTTACATTCCCTTAAATAATTTTTTTAATGGATATAGAGTATAGTTTACTTAGTTTTTTTACTTAGTTTACTCTTCAACAATTGCTAAAATATCACTTTCAGTTAAAATTAATAATTCTTCATTATCAATTTTTTCTGTCTTTGCACCATATCCTTCATTAAAAATAACAACATCACCTACTTTGACATCTAATGGCTTAATTTCTCCATTATCTAAAACACGACCCTTACCAACAGCTGTTACCGTACCTCTAGTAGATTTTCCTGCAGCAGAACCTGTTAACACAATTCCGCCAGCAGATTTTGATTCAACTTCTTTACGCTTCACTAGCACACGATCATGTAACGGACGAATTTTCATATTAAGAATACTCCTGTGAACAATCTTACTTAATTACTTTACAATTTATTATCTTATAATAATTTATAATATCTTACTAATATAAATATATGGATCTTTATTAAAACTTTCAAGGGCAAACATTATTTTTTTATATTTTTATTAAAAAAATTTATATTTTATCTTTAAATATATTCTTTAAAAATATAAATAATTATTAGAGAAACAAAAAAAAATATTGACAATGTTTTATGTTTGATGATTAAATATAATTGAACAAAATAAGCCCGGATAGCTCAGTTGGTAGAGCAGGGGACTGAAAATCCCCGTGTCGGTGGTTCAATTCCGCCTCCGGGCATATTACAAATTTTAATTCTATTTTCCAATACAAAAAGTAGAAAAAATATTCTTTAATAAATCATCTGAATTAAATTTACCTATTATTTCTCCTAAATATCTATTGATTAAACTCAGTGATTCAGCTAATAACTCAATATTCTTAAATAATAACCAATGTTTTTCAGCATGTAAAAATTCTTTATATGCTAATTCAATTTGAATAATATGACGTCTACGAGCAATAAAAACACCTTCTTTACTACTATAACTGTCGAGTTTTACAATGTGATCACGTAATATATCAATACCTTGACCTGTATACGCAGAAACACTAATAAAATATAATCCATTTATTTTTTTAATACCAAATGTATCTTTTACTAAATCATTTTTGTTTAACACGAAAGTAACTTGCACATTTTTAGTTACATTTCTTATAAAATCATCACATATTTTTTGTCGTTGTAATTCACTCATTGTTTTATCAATAACAAACAGAATATGATCAGATGTTTTAATTGTATCCCATGTTCGGGAGATTCCAATACGTTCTATTTTATTTTGTGTTTCACGAAAACCAGCAGTATCAATTAGTTTGCATGAAACGTTATTAATATTAACATACTCATAAAGTAAATCTCTTGTAGTGCCTGGAATATTTGTTACTATTGCTCTATCAGAGCACGATAAAGTATTTAATAAACTGGATTTTCCTGCATTTGGAAGACCTACAATTACTATTTTTTTTCCTTCTCTTAATAATGTTCCTTCTGAGGTAGCTTTTTTAATTTTATTAAATTTATTATGTAATTCTCTAAACTTTTTATGAATAAAACTTTCAAAATTAATATCAATTCTATCTTCTACAAAATCTATACTAGATTCTAAATTTACACGAAATTCAATAATTATATTCATTAATTCTTGAATAAAAAAAGAAAAATCTCCTTGTAACGAATTTAATGATGCACGAGCAGATAACTCTGTTTCTGAATTAATCAAATCATCTATAGCTTCTGCTTGGATCAAATCTATTTTCCCATTTAAAAATGCACGTTCAGAAAATTCACCAGGTTTAGCAATTCTAGTATATTTAATAGAAACAATTCTTTTAATTAATAGGTCCATAATTAATGGACTACCATGTCCTTGTAATTCTAATACATCTTCACCTGTAAATGAATAAGGAGCAGGAAACCATAAAGATATACCTTTATCTAATATTTTTTTTTCTTGATTTAAAAATTTTGAATAAGTAGCAAATCTTGCACGGGGTATTTTACCTAATATTTCTATAGCAATTTTTTTTGCTTGAGAACCAGATACCCTTATTATTCCAACAGCGCTTTTTCCAGGATAAGTGACTTGTGCAACAATCGTTTCATTGTAAATCATAAAATGTTTTCTTAATGTAAATATTAAAAAATTAAGAACTTATATTTTTATATAAAATTCAAAAGACTTTTACTATAACTATTTAATTATTGTTTTAAATTAGAAAAAATAAATTTTTGCTGTATAATTGTGACTATATTACTAACAATATAATATAAAACTAAACCTGAAGGAAACCATAAAAAAAATATTGTAAAAATAACGGGCATAAAATTCATAATCTTTTTTTGAATAGGATCAGTAATGTTGCTAGTCGATGATGTTTTTTGAATCACAAACATTGTCAAACCCATTATTATCGGTAATACATAATATGGATCTTGACTAGATAAATCACTAATCCATAATAAAAATGGAGCATGACGTAATTCTACTGAACCAATAAGCATATAATAAAGAGACAAAAAAATTGGCATTTGAATAAAAATAGGAAAAAGCCCACCTAATGGATTTATTTTTTCTTTTTTATACAAAGCTATTATTTCTTGACTAATGCGTTTTTTGTCATTTTTAAAACTTTCTTTTATTTCTTTAATTTTAGGTTGTAGTGTACGCATTTTTATCATTGAAACATATTGTGCTTTTGTTAAAGGATAAGTTATAGCTTTCATAAGAAAAGTAATTGCGATAATAGAAAATCCCCAGTTTCCTATGATGTTATATAAAACAGTTAATAATTGAAACAATGGTTGTGATAAAAACCAAAGCCAACCGTAATCTACGGTTAAATCTAAATTGGGAGCAACTAATTTCATTTCTTTTTGTATTTCAGGACCAATCCATAATTTTGATTTTATACAAGAACTTGAATAAGGTAAAATATAAAAGGCAGGAGATTTATAACCAATTACAGCAACTCCGTGATCTATACTAGAGGTATATATTGTATTTTCACCTATTATATTATCATTAGGTATCCAAGCAACAGCGAAATATTGTTGCAACATTGCAATCCAACCATTCTTTGTAAGAATATGTAGATTTTTATGATGAGAAATTGAATCAAATTCATATTTCTCGTATTTATTATTAATAGTTGAATAAGCAGCACCACGAAAAGTTTGGAGAGCAAAATTTTTACTATATAAATTACGATTTTTTGGTAAATTTATTGTTTGTTTAATTTGACCAAACATATTCATTTCTAATATATCTTTAGTTGGATTAAAAATGTCATATTCTACTTGAATATCATATCTTTTAGGTTTAAGAATAAAAGTTTTTGTATAAATTATACCATTTTTATTAATCCATTTTATTGGGACACGTAATTCTTTTTGAGAATCTTCTAGCACAAAAAATTTTTTTTTTGCAATATACATTGGTCTAGTGTTATTAATTAAACTATCTGATCCATCTTTACCAATCAATCCACTTTGAACTTGGTAAACAAAATCAGATGTAGTTTCAAGTAACTTTAAAGGTTTAGATGAGTGTAGTTGATCTTTATATGCAAGTAAATTAGCTTCTTCTATATCTCCTCCATACATATTTACCACTAAACTAATTACGTCGTTTTTTATAAAAATTTGATTTTTATCTTTTTGTGTCTCAATAAAATTTAATGTTGAACCTGTTTTTTCATTTGTATTATTGCTTAAAAATAATTGACTCTTCCATGCTTGCCAAAGTAAAAACGAAACAAATAAAAAAGCAAAAATAAAAAAATTACGTTGTACTTCCATAATTAGTGTTCACTTGTATCTTTAATATTTAAAGGTAAATAATTATTTCTACTTATTTTTAACGAATATTGTCATAAAGAAATAAAATAATACTTTCAGTAAAATCAAGCAAATAAATCGTTAAAATTATGTAAAAAATATGAATTTTTTAAAAAATTAATTTTGTTGATTTTAAAATATGTTTAATTAACGTTTTAAACGTTATTGAAAATAATATGACCATAACAATTTTAAAGTATCTATTATTTTTTTGTTTCTTAAATAAAGGATGTTTTTTTTTATTAGAACTATAAAATCCATAGAAGTAAGTTGATGTTGTAATAAACGAAAAGTTTCTCGAATTAATCGCTTAATTAAATTTCTATCATGAGCATATTTAATATTTTTACGGGAAACACTTAAACCTAATCTAGGGTATCCTAATAAATTTAAACGACCTAAAATAATTATTTCTCCAGTATTTTTTTTAGAAGGCTTGCTGAAAACGTATTGAAAATTTGAAGAAGTTAACAATCGTAATTCTTTTTTAAAAAAATAATTAATCACGACAAATAACCTATTATTTACTAGAGACAGTTAATCGTGTTCTTAATTTAGCACGTCTTCGTGACAAAATATAACGACCATTTTTTGTTGCCATACGAATTCTAAATCCATGCGAACGATTACGTTTTAATACTGATGGTTGAAAAGTACGTTTCATTTTAATATTTACCTAAAAAATTTATTATTCAAAATGATTTATAAAAATTACTCTTAATTAAGAATAATTACTCTAAATCATATAGTCAATTAACTTTATTTATATCGTTAATAATAGAAGTGGTTTATAAAAAATAAAAACACTTTCTAAATCAACTTGTCTAAAAAAAATATTTTTAATATTTTATTCTGGTATGATGATTATGTTTTTTTTATAAATTAAAAATAATACTACATCTAAAAATCACTTCTTTAGATAAATAAAATATCTCAACGATATATTATACCCTTTTCGTTATACTCACCAATCTTAGATTGTATAACTTTTAATATAAAAAAATATAATTTTATAATAAATTTTTACATAAAATTATGTATATCAAAATAAATGTGAGAAAAATAACAATTTTCAAATTTGATTTTTTATTAATTTTGTTCGATTGGAGTCTACCGTGTCACCTTGTCTTTGGAAACAGTGCCTCGACCGGTTACAGAGTGAGCTACCTAGCACAGAATTTAGTATGTGGATACGCTCTCTGAAGGCGAAACTAAATAATAATATTTTAAAAATATATGCTCCAAATAAATTTGTTTTGGATTGGGTTAAAGATAAATACTTAATTCGTTTTAAAATAATACTACAAGATTTTTGTGGTTCTGATTCTCCATTAATAAAATTTGAAATATATAAAAAAAATAAAGAAAAAAGTACGAAAAAAAATATTTTAAATATTGATTTTAACATAAACAACAAACAAATCTGGAATAAAATTCCAGAATATAAAAAAACATCTTATCGTTCTAATATTAACAAAAAACATAATTTTGAAAATTTTATAGAAGGAAAATCTAATCAACTTGCACGATCTGCAGCATCTCAAGTAGCGAAAAATCCTGGTAATTCTTATAATCCATTATTTTTATATGGTGCTACAGGACTCGGTAAGACTCATTTACTTCATGCTATAGGAAATAGAATTTTAGCATATAAATATAATATTAAAATAATTTATATGCATTCTGAACGTTTTGTTCAAGACATGGTTAAAGCTTTACAAAATAATGCTATTGAAAAATTTAAATTATATTATCGTTCTGTTGATGCATTATTAATAGATGATATTCAATTTTTTGCACACAAAGAACGTTCTCAAGAAGAGTTTTTTCATACTTTTAATGCATTACTAGAAGGAAATCAACAAATTATTTTAACTTCCGATCGCTATCCTAAAGAAATAAATGGAGTTGAAGATCGCCTTAAATCAAGATTTGGATGGGGTCTTACTGTCTCTATCGATCCACCTGAACTAGAAACTAGAGTAGCTATTCTTATAAAGAAAGCTGATGAGAATAATATTATATTATCTGATGAAGTAGCTTTTTTCATTGCTAAACGTTTGCGTTCTAACGTTCGTGAATTAGAAGGTGCTCTTAATAGAGTTATTGTAAATGCGCATTTTACACATCGTACTATTACAGTAGACTTTGTTAGAGAGGCTCTTAGAGATATACTTGCATTACAAGAAAAAATTATTACTATTGATAATATTCAAAAGACAGTAGCAGAATACTATAAAATTAAAGTTGCAGATTTATTGTCTAAAAAAAGATCACGATCAATAGCTCGACCAAGACAAATGGCTATGGCAATGGCTAAAAAACTTACTAATCATAGTCTTCCAGAAATTGGAGATGCTTTTAGCGGAAGAGATCATACAACAGTACTACATGCATGTCGTAAAATTGAACAGTTACGAGAAGAAAGTCTTGATATCAAAGAAGATTTTTTAAACTTAATTAGAACTCTATCAGTGTAATTATATGAAATTTAATATTAAAAATAATATTTTTATTAAACATTTACAAAAAATAAATCGTTTAATCACTAAAAACACTTCTCTTCCTATTTTAGAAAATATATTAATTTCCATTGATAATGGAATATTATCTTTAACTGCAACCAATCTAGAACTGGAGTTAATTTCTAGTATAAAAATATCTACAAAATATACATCAGGATCTGTAACTGTTTCAGGTCGAAAACTATTAGATATTTGCCGTAATACATTAGAATTATCTGAAATTAAAGTTCAAATGAAAAAAGATAAATTACATATTACTTCTAATAATAGTCATTATGTATTAACTACTTTACCTTCTGAAAATTTTCCAAATCATAATAATTTTCATCATATTTCAGAGTTTTTTATAAATTCAGATATTCTTAAAAATATTATAGAAAAAGTTCAATTTTCCATGGGAAAACAAGATGTTCGATATTATCTCAATGGAATGTTATTAAAAAAAGAAAAAACGTTACTTTATGCGGTCGCAACAGATGGTTATCGTATGGGAATTACAAAAACCTCTATACAAGAAGATGTTATTCCATTTTCAGTAATTATTCCAAGAAAAGGAATTGTTGAATTATATAAATTGTTAAACATCAAAACAAAACTAATACGTTTTCTAATTGGTAAAAATAACATTAGGATATATATAGAAGAACTGATTTTTACTATTCAATTAATTGAAGGAAATTATCCTGATTATACAAGTATTTTATTAAAACATAAAAATTGTCCTATTATTTTAAATAGTCAACAATTGAAACAGTCTCTATTACGTGTTGCAATTTTAGCATCTAAAAATTTCTGTGGAATAGAAATTCATATCAAGAACAATAAATTTAAAGTATTATCAGATAATGAAGAAGAAAGAGCAGAAGATTCATTTAAAATTAATTATTTTAATAATGAAGTAGAAATATCAATCAATGTATATTACATATTAGACATACTAAATGTCATTAGCAGTAAAAATATTTTTTTATTTTTAAACGAGTCTAACAACTCAATACAAATTGAAACAGAAAATGAAAGTTCTGTTTTATATGTAATAATGCTTTTGAGACGTTAAATTTCAAAAACTATTATCTCTTTTTAATTAAAAAAAATAGATATTTAAAAAATATATTTTTAACATCAAAAAATAAAAGGGAAAATATGAAAAATATATATAACTCTTCTAATATTAAAATTTTAAGAGGATTAGATGCTGTTCGAAAACGACCAGGTATGTACATTGGAGATACAGATGATGGAAGTGGATTACATCATATGGTTTTTGAAATCGTAGATAATTCTATTGATGAAGCATTGTCAGGATATTGTAAAGAAATAATTGTAACAATTCATTCAGATAATTCAGTATCCGTACAAGATGATGGAAGGGGTATTCCTACTGATATTCATCCCGAAGAAAATATTTCAGCTGCAGAAGTAATTATGACTGTATTACATGCAGGAGGTAAATTTGATGATTCTTCATATAAAATATCAGGAGGATTGCATGGAGTAGGAATATCTGTTGTTAATGCATTATCAGAAAAATTAGAACTAACAATTTACAAAGATAAAAAAAAATATCAGCAAACATATAATAATGGAAAACCAAAATATCCTCTTTCTATTATCGGAAAAACTAATAAAACAGGTACACATATAAGATTTTGGCCAAGTTATAAAACTTTTAAAAATAACACAATATTTCAATATGAAATATTATCTAGACGATTACGTGAACTTTCTTTTCTTAATTCTAGTATTACCATTGACTTATATGATAATAGAACCAATATAAAAAATCACTATCATTACAAAGGAGGTATTAAAGCATTTATTAAATTTTTAAATACAAAAAAAACTCCAATTCATCCGCATATATTTTATTTTAAATCAAAAAAAGAAAAAATTGAATTAGAAATCGCTATGCAATGGAGTAATTCACATCAAGAAAATATTCTTTGTTTTACTAATAACATACCACAAAAAGACGGTGGAACACATTTGTCTGGTTTTCGTTCTGGAATGACCCGGACGCTAAATTTACATATAGAAAGAGAAGGATATAATAAAAAAAATAAAATTTCTATTACAGGAGAAGACACAAGAGAAGGATTAACTGCTATTATATCTATAAAAATAGCCGATCCAAAATTTTCATCTCAAACAAAAGATAAACTAGTATCTTCTGAAGTAAGATCAATAATAGAATCATTAATTAATGAAAATCTTATTGAATTTCTATTAGAAAACCCTAATGATGCAAAATGTATCATTCAAAAAATAATTAATGCTACAAAAATACGAGAAGCAGCTCGACGAGCTAGAGAAATAAATAAAAGAAAAACAATATTAGACTTAGGAGCTTTACCAGGAAAATTATCTGATTGTCAAGAAAATGATCCTAAACTTTCAGAAATTTATCTAGTAGAAGGTGATTCAGCAGGAGGATCAGCTAAACAAGGAAGAAATCGAAAATACCAAGCAATTCTTCCATTAAAAGGGAAAATACTGAATGTAGAAAAATCAAAATTTGATAAAATGTTATTATCACAAGAAGTATCTTCTCTTATTACAGCATTAGGTTGTGGTATTGGAGACAATGAGTATAATTTAGATAAACTAAGATATAATCATATTATAATAATGACTGATGCAGATGTAGATGGTGCACATATTCGAACACTACTATTAACTTTTTTTTATCGTCAATTTCCTGAATTAATTACAAAAGGATATATTTATATTGCACAACCCCCTTTATATAAAATTAAAAAAGGTAAAAAAGAAAAATATATTAAAAACGATGATGAAATGAATAAATTTCAAATGAAAATTGCTTTAAAAGACATTATCTTAAAAAAGAATAATATTAATTTCAACGAAAATCTCATACAATTTAAAAAAATCATCTCTGAATATAACGTTATTCAAAAAAACATAATCAATAATAAATATCATATTCCTAAAATAATATTAGATGAATTAATTTATCATCCTCGTTTGTATGATTTAAAAAACATCAAAATAGTAGAACAATGGACAAATAAGCTAGTCGAAAAACTAAATAAAAAAGATAATAATAATAACTATTCAACAGAAATTAAAAAAAATATCAAAAAAAATATTTTTGAACCAACAATAAAAATATCTAGATATTCCAATCATATAAAATATGAACTACGAGAAATATTTATAAATAGTCAAGAATATTGTTTAATTACAAAATTAGGAAAAAAATTTAAAAAACTTTTCTTAAATCAAGTATTTATAGAAAAATCAGGTCATGTTTATAAAATAGATAATATAAAAAATACGCTAGAATGGTTAATTAAACAATCCAAACGAGGTTTATTTATACAAAGATATAAAGGTCTAGGAGAAATGAATCCAGAACAACTATGGAATACAACTATGAATCCTGAGACTAGAAATATGTTACAAGTTACTATCAAAGATGCAATTTCTGCAAATAATTTGTTTAATACGCTAATGGGAGATGCAGTAGAACCTAGACGAAAATTTATACAAAAAAATGCTTTAAAAGCAGAAAATATTGATATCTAAAAAAACCAATTAAAAAAGATTTTTAAAACATTTGCGGCAGGAAAAAAACCAGCCGCTTAATATTGGTTTTCATTTAAATTTATCCATCATTTCAAGAACTCGTAATTTTGCAATTTCTTTAGAAATTTTTAATAAAATATCATTTTTCTTCATTTTTATATTATTATCAATATTTTCTTCCGCTTCTTTTTTAGCTTTTAAAATATTTTCACGATTTAAATGAATAGCCCGAATTGCAGTGTCTGCTAAAACAGAAACAGTATTAGGTTGCACTTCTAATATACCTCCTGATATATAAATACATTCTTCTTTTTTATCTTTATGAAAAATATATATCATACCAGGTTTAATAATACTCAATAACTGAACATGACCTGGATAAATACCAAGTTCTCCTTCACTACCAGATACTCGTATTTTTTTTACTTCTCCAGAAAATATACGTTTTTCAAGACTTACTATATCTAAATAAAAATTCATAAATATATCCTGAAAATTATAATGTTTTTGCTTTTTTCATAACTTCTTCAATGGAACCTACCATATAAAAGGCTTGTTCTGGATAAGAATCAAACTCACCTTCTATAATACCTTTAAAAGCTCTAATGTTATCTTTTAAAGAAACATATTTACCAGAAATACCAGTAAAAACTTCAGCAACAAAAAATGGCTGAGATAAAAATCTTTGAATTTTCCGTGCTCTTGAAACTAATAATTTATCTTGTTCTGAAAGTTCATCCATACCTAAAATTGCAATAATATCTTTTAATTCCTGATATCTCTGTAATATTGATTGAACACCTAATGCAGTTTGATAATGTTCTTCACCTACTATATAAGGATCTAATTGACGACTTGTAGAATTTAAAGGATCAACTGCTGGATAAATACCCAATGATGCTATTTGACGACTCAATGTTACTGTAGAATCTAAGTGTGCAAACGTTGTTGCCGGTGAAGGATCTGTTAAATCATCAGCAGGAACATATACAGCTTGAATTGAAGTAATTGAACCTTTTTTTGTTGAAGTAATCCTTTCTTGTAATAAACCCATTTCTTCAGATAAAGTAGGTTGATATCCTACCGCAGAAGGCATACGTCCTAATAATGCAGAAACTTCAGTACCTGCTAATGTATAACGATATATATTATCAATAAACAGTAAAACATCTTTTCCTTCATCACGAAATTTTTCTGCAATAGTCAAACCTGTAAATGCAACACGTAATCGATTTCCTGGTGGTTCATTCATTTGTCCGTAAACTAAAGAAACTTTATCTAACACTTTAGAATCATTCATTTCATGATAAAAATCATTACCTTCACGAGTTCTTTCTCCTACTCCAGTAAATACTGAATAACCAGAATGTTCTGTTGCAATATTACGAATTAGTTCCATCATATTTACTGTTTTACCGACACCTGCACCTCCAAATAAACCAACTTTTCCACCTTTCGAAAACGGACAAATTAAATCGATAACTTTTATTCCAGTTTCTAAAATTTCTTGAGAACTAGATTGATCTATATATTTAGGAGGAGAACGATGAATTTCCCAATATTCAATCTTAGAATCATCTTGGCTTTTTAATGCACCTTTATTATCTATTGTTTCTCCTAAAACATTTAATATTCGACCTAATGTAGCTTGTCCTACTGGTACTTTTATATAATGTCCAAGATCATTAACAATTAAACCTCTTTTTAAACCATCAGAAGAACCCATAGCAATAGTTCTAACAATACCTGATCCTAACTGCTGTTGTACTTCTAAAATTAGTTTATTTTGCTTACATTTAACTTCTAAGGCATTATATATCTTAGGTACAAAACCTTCATTAAATTCTACATCGACTACAGCACCAATAATTTGGATAATTTTTCCAGTAGCCATTATATATTTAAACCTCTCTCACTAATTTTAATTAGTTGAAACAGCTGTTGCACCTGCAACAATTTCGGTTAGTTCTTGAGTAATATTAGCTTGACGCACCTTATTATACAACAAATGTAACTCTTTAATACGATTAGCACTATTATCAGTTGCTGTTTTCATAGCTAACATGCGAGCAGCCTGTTCGCTGGCAATATTTTCTAATATACTTTGATAAACTTGAGATTCAATGTATCTTTTAAAAAGTACATCTAAAATTAACTTAGATTCCGGTTCATATAAATAATCCCATTTTTTAAAGTTTGTAGTCGTAGTGATTTTTATTTTAGGCAAAGGAAGTAATTGATCAATTTTAGGACGTTGATACATTTTGTTACAAAATTTATTATAAGCTATAAAAATTTTATCAATTCGTCTACATTCATATTCTTCTATAGCAATGTTTGCAGAATTAATTAATTTTATTAAATTAGGATTTTCTCCTAAATTATCTATTTGAGCAAGAATTTTACTTCCACATGATCTGAACACAGACAAACTTTTTAAACCAAATAAAATTAAATCGCATGGAACATTTATTTCAGCAAATTCTTGAATTTTAAACAACACTTTTTTAAATAAATTACTATTTAAACTTCCACATAATCCTCTATCAGTAGATACAATAATTATTCCAATACGGTTCATTTTTCTATTTTCTAAATAACTATGTTTATATTCTAAATTTGCTTGTACTATATGATTAATAACTTTTCTAATAATTTTAGAATATGGTCGACCAAAACGCATTCTTTCTTCAGTTTTTCTCATTTTTGATACAGCCACCATTTCCATGGCTTTAGTTATTTTTTTTGTATTAATTACACTGTTTATCTGATTTTTTATTTCTTTTATACTCGCCACTATTTTCTCTTTTTCACTAATTAAAAACTATTAATTAAAACCAATTTTTTTTAAAATTAGTAACTAATTGTATTAATTTTTTTTCTATATTAACATTAAAATCACCTTCTTTATTAATTTTACTTATTAAATCAGAATAATAATTATTAGCATATATTAATATTTCTTTTTCAAATTTTGAAATATTTTCTATAGAAATATCATCAAGAAAATTATTTTCTGCAACGAAAAGTATTATACTTTGTTCAGCAATAGACATAGGTGAATACTGTTTTTGTTTTAAAAGTTCTGTAATCTTTTGACCATAATTTAATTGTTTACGAGTGACATCATCTAAATCAGATGCAAACTGAGCAAAAGCTGCAAGTTCTTGATATTGTGCTAATGCTGTTCGAATACCAGAAGATAATTTTTTAATAATTGTACTCTGCGCCGCACTACCTACACGAGAAACTGATATACCAGGATTAACAGCAGGACGAATACCTGAATTAAATAAATTTGATTCTAAAAATATTTGACCATCTGTAATAGAAATCACATTCGTTGGAACAAATGCCGACACATCTCCAGACTGAGTTTCAATAATAGGTAAAGCAGTAATCGAACCTGTTTTTCCAATAATCTTATTATTAGTGATTTTTTCAATATATTTTATAGAAACACGAGCTGCTCTTTCTAATAAACGAGAATGTAAATAAAATATATCTCCTGGAAATGCTTCTCTTCCTGGTGGTCTACGTAATAATAAAGAAATCTGACGATAAGCTACAGCATGTTTTGAAAGATCATCATAAACAATTAATGCATCATTACCTTTATTACGAAAATATTCTGCCATTGCACAACCAGAATAAGGTGCTAAATATTGCAAAGATGCTGCTTCTGAAGCTGATGCTACTACAATGATTGTATTAAATAATGCATTATTTTCTTCTAACTTTCTTACCACATTGATAATTGTAGACAATTTTTGTCCAATAGCAACATAAATACATTTTACACCCAATTTCTTTTGATTAATAATAGTATCTATTGCAAGTGCAGTTTTTCCTGTTTGTCTATCACCAATAATCAATTCACGCTGTCCTTTCCCTATAGGAACCATTGAATCAACTACTTTATAACCTGTTTGTATTGGTTGATTTATAGATTGACGTTCAATTACTCCAGGAGCATCTGTTTCTACTGGTAAAAAACCATCATTTTCTATAGAATGTTTACCATCAATTGGTGATCCTAAAGCATTAACTACTCGACCTAATAATTTAAAACCAACTGGTACTTCTAATATTTTTCCAGTACATTGAACTTTTGTTCCTTCGGTAATATGAATATAAGGACCCATAATTACCGCACCTACTATATCTCTTTCTATATTTAATGCAATAGCGTATTCATTATTAGGTAACAAGATCATTTCACCTAACATAACATTAGAAAGACCATTAATCTTAACAATACCATCACTAACAGAAATAATAGTACCTTCATTATGCGATTGATTAAATATTTCAAATTGCGCTATTCTTTCTTTAATTAACTTGCTAATTTCTGTAGAATTTAATTGCATTTATTATATTCTCTTAAAAATTTAAGGAATTAGACAATTGTTCTAGATAATTACGAACAGATAAATCAAGGACTGTATCATTCAATTTAATAATAATACCATCAATTAAATGACAATCAACTTTACATGTAAATTGAATTTTTTTTAAAAATACTTTTTCTAATATTTTTTGTATTTTAATAATATATTGTTCTTTTAAAGAATATGCACTTCTTAATTCGACAACTAAAATATTATTATAATGTGCTTCCAATGCCAAAAATTGTTCTAATATATTACTTAATACATTAAAACGTTGATTTTCAGATAATAATCGTATTAAATTTTTTGCTTCTTTATCAATACGATCACCACTGATTTTAATAAAAACTGATGATAAATATTTAGGAGAAAGCGATCCTAATAACAATGTTTTAACTTGTGGATAAGAAGCGATTTTATTAATAAAAATTAATATTTCTTTCCATTTTTGAATTGAATGATTATGAACTGCAATTTCAAAGATTGCTTTAGCATAAGGTCTAGATATGGTATCTGCTACTGACATTAATTTTTTACCTGTAATACTCGTGATAAAGAAACAATTAATTCATCTAAAAATTTTTTTTTATCATCTTTATGAATGTTTTTTTTAATAATTTTTTCTGCCATATAAGTTGATAAATTAACAATTTCTTTGTGTAAATTTTTACGCGCATGTATAATTTTTATTTCAATTTCAGATTCAGTTTTTAAAAGAATTTTCTTGCTTTCAGACAATGCTTGATTTCTAGCTTTTTCTAAAATTAATAATTTTTGCTTATTCGCTTCATTTACAATGAAGGATGCTTTAATTTTGGCATCCTGAATCTTTTTTTGCATTTCATTTTCAACAACAGATAATTTTTCTTGAGCTTTTTGAGAAAGCATTAATGATTCTTTAATTTGTTTTTGTCTAGTTTCAATAGCTAATATGATAGGAGGCCAAATATATTTCATACAAAACCAAACAAATAAAAAAAATGAAATTGCTTGTCCTAAAATTGTCGCATTAAGATTCACAATAATACACCTTGTATTAAAATCAAGATTAATCTTTACGTTAGCCAAAAAACGTAAAGATTTCACTTTATAATTTTATTAGGTAATTCCCAAATATTTTGATTATTTAAATAATGAAAAAAAAACATTATGAAATAGCAAAAAGCATATATAAACCTAATCCAACAGCAATCATTGGAATAGCATCAACTAAACCCATAACAACAAAAAACTGAGTTCTCAATAAAGGAACTAAATCAGGTTGTCTAGCAGCTCCTTCTAAAAACTTACTTCCTAAAATTCCAATACCAATTGCTGCTCCAATAGAAGCTAATCCAACCATTATAGCCACTGCTATATAAAGCATCTCGATATTTATATGTTCCATTATAAACTCCAATCTTTAATAAAATAACAAGATATACAGATTTTAACTTTCATGAGATTGAGATGCCATTGATAAATAAACAATAGTCAACACCATAAAAATAAAAGCCTGTAATGTAATTATTAAAATGTGAAAAATAGCCCATGGTACATTTAAGAAACATTGCGACCACCATGGCAATAAACCTGCAATCAAAATAAAAATCATTTCTCCTGCATACATATTTCCGAAAAGTCGTAATCCTAAAGAAACTGGTTTAGACAATAACGAAACAAATTCTAAAATGAAATTAAAAATAAAAAATACAGGATGGTTAAAAGGTTGTAAAGTTAATTCCTTGAAAAAACCAATAAAACCTTTTATTTTTATAGAATAAAATAAAATTAAAACAAAAACACCTAATGACATTGACAATGTAATATTAATATCTGCAGAAGGCACTATACGCATAGCTGGTAAATTAAACATCTTTTCAGAACAAAAAGGAATAAAATCAATTGGAACTAAATCCATAAGATTCATCAAAAAAACCCAAACAAATACAGTTAATGATAAAGGTGCAATAAGGGAATTATTCCCTTGATACATATTTTTTACATTAGCACTTATAAATTCAAAAATTAATTCAATAGCAGTTTGTAATTTACTTGGTATACCTAAAGTAATTTTTTTCCCTATTATATAAAAAAGAATCAAAAAAAAACTACCTAAAACAAGAGAAAAAACTATTGAATCAATATTTAAAACCCAATAATGAGATGAAATCGTTCCTGGTTTAATAATCTTTAATGTACGTAAATCTAACTGTAAGTGATTTAAATGATGACTAATATATTGTTGAGAATTAGATATTTTTTCTAAAATCATAGCATGGTCCCATATTTTTATAATTTTAAAAAAAAATCATTAACAAAACTGTTTTATAAATTTTTGATTTTGATTAAAAATTATACTGAAAATTCAAACTTATTTTATAAATATCTAATAAATTAAAGTTAATAATAAAAAAACCCATAGGTTGTTCAACTAAAAAATATTATGTATTTTAAATTTACTAAAATCAAACTTTAATTTTTATAAATTATGAAAATTTATTAAATTATAAAGTCAATCACTATATATATACTAAAAATGTTTATAAGATTGCTTTTTTAAATAAATTAATAATATTGATATTGCAGCTGGTGTAATACCAGAAATTCTTGAAGCTTGACCAATTGAAATAGGTTTATAATAGTTTAATTTTTTTACAACTTCAGAAGATAATCCTTTTATTTTATGATAATCACAATTAGGTGATAAAAAAGTTTTTTCATTTTTTATATGTCGATTAATTTCTTCTAATTGCCGTTTAATATAACCTTCATATTTAACTGTATTTTCTATTTGTTCAATTGCTTGAAAATCAGAAATTCCTTTTCCAAATTGTTCTAATATTTCTAAATTTTTATAGCTAATTTCAGATCGTTTTAGCAAGTCAATTATACTAGTTTCGCGATTTAAATTTATATTATAAAATTTATTTAAAATATTAGCATCTGATGATTTAGGAAATACTTTGATATTTTTCAGACGATTAGTTTCTATTCTTATATTTGATAGTTTTTCATTATAACGATTCCATCTTAAATCGTTAACTAAACCAAATTTCCGACCAATTTCAGTTAAACGTAAATCAGCATTATCTTCTCTTAAAATCAATCTATATTCAGCTCGCGAAGTAAACATACGATAAGGTTCTTCAGTTCCTTTCGTAGTAAGATCATCTATTAAAACACCTAAATAAGCTTCATCACGTCTAGGAAACCAACTTTCAATTCCCATTGAATATAACCCAGAATTTAAACCAGCTAATAATCCTTGTGCAGCAGCTTCTTCATAACCAGTTGTTCCATTAATTTGACCAGCAAAAAAAAGCCCCTTAATTAACTTGCTCTCTAAAGTCGGTTTTAAATCTTTTGGATCAAAAAAATCATATTCAATAGCATATCCAGGTGTAATAATTTTTGATTTTTCTAATCCTTTTATAGAATTTAATAACTCTTGTTGAACATCTAATGGAAGACTTGTTGAAATTCCATTAGGATATATTTTTAAACTAGATAGTCCTTCTGGTTCTAAAAAAATCTGATGTGACTTCTTATCAGGAAAACGAACAACTTTATCTTCAATAGAAGGACAATAACGAGGACCTAAACCTGTTAAAATTCCTTTATATATTGGACTTTTATCTAGATTATTACGTATAATTTGATGTGTTTTTTCATTAGTATTCGTAAGATAACAAGGAATTTGATTAGGATGATTTGAAACATCTCCTATAAAAGAAAAAACTGGAATAGGATCATCACTATGTTGTACAAATAAATTATCAAAATTAATAGTTTTAATATGAATTCGAGGTGGCGTACCAGTTTTCAATCTATTAACCTTTAAAGATAATTCTCTTAAACGAACAGATAAATCTATAGAAGATTTATCTCCTATTCTACCAGCAGAATAACTAGTTAATCCTATATGAATTCTACCATCTAAAAAAGTTCCTGTTGCCAATACAACTGATTTGCAAAAAAAACTATTTTCACTTTTTGTTAAAACTCCAATAACAGTATAATTTTTAAAAATTAAATCTTTTACTTCTTCCTCTAAAATTAATAAATTAACTTGTTTGTTTAACATCTCTTTTACATTTTTATGATAGAGGAATCTATCAGCTTGAGCTCTCGTAGATCTTACAGCAGGACCTTTTGTAGAATTTAAAATTCTAAACTGGATACCTGAATAATCAATAGCTTGAGCCATTATACCACCTAATGCATCAATTTCTTTAACTAAATGGCTTTTGCCTATTCCACCAATTGCTGGATTACATGACAAAACACCTAAATCTGATTTTTTTTGAGTTAATAATAATGTTTTACAACCCATTCTTGATGAAGCCATCGCCGCTTCGGTACCAGCATGTCCTCCACCAATAATAATTACATCAAAATGCCTTAAATTTAACATGCAAAAAAACCTTCTAAAACATTTAAAATATTTTATAAATTATTAATTACTTATCTAAGATAACATATTTTAGTACTAAAGATAATACACTAATTATAAAACATAAAAAGATCTTTTTTTATTCTTTAGAATTTATTTTTAAATTAAGAAATAAATAAAATAATAATAATTATTATTATTAGCAAACAGAAAA